>NZ_JBFSUL010000076.1:0-20694 GCF_041467395.1 Vibrio sp. 10N.247.310.98
CACAACGGTATGCTAAGAACAAAAATGCCGTTCACTCTTAAGTGAACGGCATTAGCCTCAATAGGCGCCTTTTATTATCTCATTTACACAAGAATCTGTATTTGTACAGACAAATAGGCACTTGGCCTACAGTAGGCCAAATACTCTCAATCCTTTGATTACTCGCTATTCTTTCAACAATGATGGCCTAACGACACAATCATGGCTGTCTTCAGCCAGCATCAGTAACTCTTCCACGCTCATCTTACCCAGTGAATCACTGCCAAGAAACGCCGCATAGCTTTCCACAGACGCCAATCGGTCAATCACGAAGCCTGGCAAGGTCTGGTTAAATTCAATGCGATCAAACTCACCACCAGCGCACGTTTTAAAAGAGCTGCCATTCCAGTAACCCTGAATCAGCCTAAGCCCTTCATCATGCTGCTTCGTTGTGGTCTCTAGAACCGACGTCGCTTCTTTCTGATAGTTTTCAAGCTGCTTGGCTTGGATAGGTAAGATTTTGCTATCAATACGATACTGTTGATACACAGCTTCGCCTGACTTATTGAAACGCACATGGACTCGATAGGGAACCAGCTCATTAGAAGAGTTACGCTGCTCGCCTTCACGAATGAATTCACGAAGCACGCCTTCTGACCAAGCATAATCAGTTTGGTACCAGCCGTAATCGCCGACAGTGACGTAGTCAGCTGAAGTATGAGGTTGTGTTAGCTTGTTTGTAACCCAGTAGAAACTCGTCGCGTCGCCCATGACTTGGCCGCCAGTGTGAGTTTCAAATTGCTCTAGGTTTTTGCGAGGGCTTGTTGAAGAACAGCCAATAAGAAATGTAGATAATAGTGAAACGAGAAGAAATGCTTTTTTCATAAAAACCTGTACCGAGGTGGAATACGACTACCTCGGTACAGTTTAGATTATTTCACTGAATCTTTCAGCGCTTTACCTGCAACAAATGCTGGAACATTTGCAGCAGCGATTTGGATCTCATCACCAGTTTTTGGGTTACGACCAGTGCGAGCTGCACGGTGGTTTACTTTAAAAGTACCAAAACCAATTAGCTGAACTTGATCGCCATCTTTAAGAGCATCTGTAACACCGCCAAGAGTCGCTTCTAGAGCAGCTTTAGCTTGTGCTTTAGAAAGGTCCGCTTTTTCAGCAATAAAGTCGATTAATTGAGTCTTGTTCATTTTAGGTTTCCCTTCTTTGTATTTTTGAATTCAATTCACTCTAAAACATAAATGCCCCATCTGGCAAAGGTTTGTCGTCGATCTTTAGCTCTAATGCCGTAGTTTTAGCCATAATATGAGTAATAACTCACAATTTGTTACTGATTTTATTAAGCAAGCCCTTGTTTAAAAGGGGCTGAGAGCAAAATTAATGATGACCTAGCCACTACTTTTTCACTATAATCCACGCTGAATCGCTGCTAAAGCGTACAATTTAATTTAAGGGCAAACATGCTGCTGCTATCTATTTACGTCTCCATTGCTATTGGAGTTTCTTTCATTTGTTCTGTTTTGGAAGCTGTACTTTTGAGTATTAGTCCGAGCTACATTGCTCAACTAAAACAAAATGGGCACCCTGCAGCAGAGTCTTTAGACAAACTGAAAACAGATATTGACCGCCCGCTTGCGTCAATTTTAACGCTCAACACCATCGCCCATACTATCGGTGCTGCGACAGCAGGTGCACAAGCGGCTGTCGTTTTTGGTAGCCAATGGTTAGGTGTCTTCTCTGCCGTGCTAACGCTAGGTATCTTGGTATTATCTGAGATTGTTCCAAAAACCATTGGTGCAACCTACTGGCGTCAACTTGCTCCTGCTTCGGCAAGCGTGCTTCGTTGGATGGTGTTCTTCCTAACACCGTTTGTCTGGTTCTCAGAACAGATCACCAAACGTCTTGCTCGTGGCCACCAAGCACCAAAAATGCGTGATGAGTTATCTGCAATGGCGATTTTGGCAAAAGAGAGCGGTGAATTTGCAGAAGGCGAGTCAAAAATCCTGAGCAACCTACTGGGTATTCAAGATGTACCCGTGACTCAGGTAATGACGCCGCGCCCAGTGGTATTCCGTGTTGATGCGGAAATGAGTGTGAATACGTTCCTAGAACAACATAAAGACACGCCATTCTCACGTCCGCTGGTTTACAGCGAGCAGAGTGACAACATCATCGGTTTTGTTCACCGCTTAGAGCTGTTTAGATTGCAGCAAGCCGGTTGTGGTGAGAAAGCTTTGGGTGAAGTAATGCGCCCTATCCACGTGTTGCTGAACAACATGGGCTTGGCTAAGGCCTTTGACCAGATGATGGCAAACCGCCTGCAACTGTCTTTAGTTGTGGACGAATACGGCACTATTCAGGGCATCATCACCCTAGAAGACATCTTTGAGCACCTAGTGGGCGAAGAGATTGTCGACGAAGCGGATAAGACGACTGACATGCAAGAACTGGCGTTCCAACGCTGGGAGAAGTGGAAAGAGACACACGGTGTTATCGAAAACCGCGATGACGAGGACGAGGAAGAAACTCCAGCAGACAACGACTCTTCAGATGCAAAATCAACGAATGACAACGACGCATCAAAAGATAAGGCATCAAAAGACAAAGTGTAGAACGAAGACAAAAAAGACGCTTAATCTAAATTTGATACCGTCAGATACCACAAAGGCTCCCTAGGGAGCCTTTGTTTTTATTCGTACCTTGGTGCAATTGCGAATTATAGCGCAACACCAATGTTACTGACTGGGTCTTCACGCAGTTCGTGGCGTAGGTCTTTGATCAGCTCTAAGTCACGCTCAGTCGTTTCACGTAGAGGTCGGAAAATGGCCCACTGAACGTCCCACTCTTCACACACCGCTTCGTTTTCTTTCTGGTTTTCGTTCGTCACTTCTTCAGCGCCTTGAGCAAACTCAAGCTCAGCAACTGTCTTCACCGATTGTTGACTCACTTTAATTACCGCTTCCAACATATGTTCACGGTCAAGCAGACCATGAATTAGCGTTGCTAGGCCTTGGCATGCGTCCATTGCTGGGTAAACACCATAAAAATCAAAATCATCACCGCTAGGGAATAGCTCTTCAACCTTCTCAAGTTGACGCTCAAAGTTCACCTTTGCTGTTTTAACCGTCAGGATTTCCCAAATGCTATCCAAAACATCACGATAGATTCGAGCTTCCGCAAATTCTGTATTCTCACAAAACATGGCATAGTTAGGGTACATACGCTCACATAGACACGCCATAAAGGTAATTTGTTGCCAAGGTTCTAACTTTTCAAGACGAACCTGCAGTGGATTCTGAAGCATAGTCACTCAATAATTGCAGAAAAAGACAGCGAAAGTGTACTTGATAAACCCTGGGGGGAAAAGGTAAGCCGATGAACAATTTTACGAATAAGCTCTATATTCTTACTGAGCATGACGATACCTATACGCAACTGATTCTAAACCAGGATTTACCCGACCTAGAAATCACTCAAAACCCCAAATCAGCACAGATTGTCTTGGCGTCACCACCTCTAATCGCAGAGCGCCTCGGCGAGTTTAAAGAGCTAGACTGGGTACAGAGTACCTATGCCGGAATCAATAAACTCACTCAGCCAGATCTGCGTCAGGACTATACGCTAACCAACGTCAAAGGCATCTTTGGTCCGGCTATCGCAGAATACGTATTGGGTTACACAATCAGTCACTGTAGACACTTCCCTCATTACCACCAGCATCAACAACAACGAAACTGGCAGCCACAGCTTTATACTAGCCTAACTGACAAAACTATGGTGATTTTAGGAACAGGTTCAATCGGCAGTCATTTGGCAAAAACCGCGGCGGCTTTTGGTATTCATACCATAGGTGTCAACCGTACGGGTATCCCATCCAAACAAGAAACCTTTAAAGAGACTTTCCACATCAATGAGATAGAGGCTGCCCTTAAGCAGGCCGATATTGTGGTCAACACCTTGCCATCAACCGCTGAAACCTATCAGCTGTTGAACCAAACCACGTTAGGTTACTGCTCTAATGTGTTGCTGTTTAATGTCGGTCGAGGGGAAAGTATCGACAATAAAGCCTTGTTGCTCGCCATAAAAAACAGATGGGTAGAACACGCATTTTTAGATGTGTTTGAAAGTGAACCCCTCTCTCAGGAACATCCTTTCTGGAAACTACCGCAAGTCACCATCACTCCACACATCGCTGCACTCAGTGAGCCAAGACAAGTAGTCGAGATCTTCGCAGAGAATTACAAACAGTGGCGAGATGGCTTTACACTTAATCATGTCATCGATTTTGATAAAGGTTACTGATGTCCTCTTCGTTACTTAAAGAGATTCGACAATGCCGAGCTTGTGAGCCTCACCTATCACACGGTGCTAACCCGGTGATTCAAGCGCATCCAAACGCGCGCTTGCTGATCATAGGTCAAGCGCCGGGTATCAAGGTGCATGAGTCGTCGACCCCTTGGAATGACGCGAGTGGCGAACGATTAAGAGGATGGTTAGGGATAGATAGCGATACTTTTTACGACGAGCAAAAAGTCGCGATTGTGCCTATGGGGTTTTGTTATCCGGGGAAAGGGAAAAGTGGTGATCTCCCACCACGCAAAGAGTGCGCGGAGCTTTGGCACAACAAAGTGCTGCAATCTCTACCCAATGTTCAAATGACACTGCTGATTGGCCAGTACGCACAAAACCATTACCTAACAAACAAAACCACCAGCACATTGACCGAAACCGTGCGTGATTGGCAAAGGTGGGCGCCTGAGTTTTTGCCATTACCCCACCCTTCGCCACGCAATAATATCTGGCTCAAGAAGAACCCTTGGTTTGAAAATGAAGTCATTCCTTATATCAGGAAACACATCTCAGAGCATTTGGCCTACCATGATCCAAATGCCTGATTAACTGCACACAATAAGATTAAACCGCCATCAAATGCCAATTTCAGACAATAAAAAAGCGCTGTTGGTTTCCCAACAGCGCTTTCAATAATCTTACTCAGAATTACTTGTGGTAAGGCTTAGACAATTCGTGAACAGCGTCAACGAATACACCAGCGTTCTCTGGCGGTACATCTAAGTGGATACCGTGGCCTAGGTTAAATACATGACCTGTACCACCGTCGCCGAAGCCTTCAAGGATGCTGCCCACTTCTTCGCGAATACGTTCAGGCTGAGCGTAAAGCATTGAAGGATCCATGTTACCTTGCAGAGCAACTTTGTCGCCGATGCGAGCTTTTGCATCTGCGATGTTGATAGTCCAGTCTAGACCAACCGCATCACAACCTGTTGCTGCGATAGACTCAAGCCACATGCCACCGTTCTTAGTGAACAGAGTAACCGGTACTCGACGACCTTCGTTTTCACGGATTAGGCCATCAACGATTTTGTGCATGTATTGCAGTGAGAATAGGTTGTAGTCACGAGGAGTCAGTACACCACCCCATGTATCAAATACCATTACCGATTGAGCACCCGCTTTAATTTGCGCGTTCAGGTATTCGATAACACTGTCAGCCAGCTTATCTAGAAGCAGGTGCAGCGTTTGTGGTTCTGCGTACATCATCTTCTTGATCTTAGTGAATGCTTTAGAGCTTCCACCTTCAACCATGTATGTCGCTAGAGTCCATGGGCTACCAGAGAAACCAATCAGTGGCACTTCGCCTTTCAGGTCTTTACGGATCTGACGAACGGCATTCATTACGTATTGAAGCTCACCTTCTGGATCTGGTAGGCCAATCTTCTCTACGTCAGCTTTACACGTGATAGGACGCTCAAACTTAGGACCTTCACCTGTTTCAAAGTACAAACCTAAGCCCATTGCATCAGGGATAGTTAGGATGTCTGAGAACAAGATTGCCGCATCAAGCGGGAAACGACGTAAAGGTTGAAGTGTTACTTCTGATGCCAGTTCAGCGTTTTTGCACAAAGACATGAAATCGCCCGCTTCAGCGCGCGTTGCTTTGTACTCAGGAAGATAGCGGCCAGCTTGGCGCATCATCCATACCGGTGTGTAATCAACAGGCTGTTTTAAAAGTGCGCGTAAATAGCGATCGTTTTTTAATTCGGTCATTCCGTTAAATTCCAATTCAATCTTGTCTAGTTTTGATGGCAAGTATTCTAACACTGATTGAAGGGTAAAAGCTGTGTGCTTTGCAACCTAGATCAAGTTATTAACTTTTAAATCAATGCTTAATTTGCACCCAATTACGGGAGCATGTTAAAAATTTGTTCGCTAGCGAAAATTACAATTATAACATCTGAGTAGTCACTACTCAGCATCTCATAACGACATCTTACTTACCCCCTCCACTTGTGGAGGGTTTTTTTTAGCTTTTGATCACCCATAGGCCAAATACTATCACAGGCAAATTAGTGCTCTAGTATCTGCTCAGTCACACCATCTTTCATCACGTCATCAACGGTTTTCTCAATCAACTGTCTCGCAATGGTTCCAACAGGAGCAACATCAGGCAGGCTTGTTACGTCAAACCATTGAGCATCCGATAGCTCGCTGTAGTCAGGCTTAAGCGTACCACCAGCATAATCTGCGAGAAAGCCCATCATCATACTCGATGGAAACGCCCATGGTTGGCTGCCAAAATAACGAATATTATCGACATCGATACCCGTTTCTTCTTTGACTTCTCTTGCCACACACTGCTCTAAGGTCTCTCCAACCTCTAGGAAGCCCGCTATCACGGTATACATGCCTGTTTTATGTCTTGGGTGCTGCGCAAGCAATATCTTGTTGTCGTTTCGTACAGCGACAATGATGCATGGGAAGATACGAGGGTAATGAAGTGTGCGGCAATCTCCACACTGCATCGCCACCTGGTTATGATTGAGATGATTTCGACCACCACACTGAGGGCAAAAACGCATACTTTGAGTCATATGCCCATATTGGATGGCTTTGCTTGCAGTCAAGAAACTCACTTCAGGCCAGTGCAGTAACTCTCTTAGGCTAACCATGTTCAGCTCATTCTCCACATCACAATCGTTGAGCCAATACACCTTGCGACCTTGATGCTGACCAATACAGATTGCATGCTCCACACTCAGCCCAAGCTCTTCAGCAGAGCCAAACGGAAACTGATCATTATTAACCCAAATATCACTACCAGAAACGACGCACCAATAAGCTTGCTCTGTCATTTTGTTATCACTTTTTTTTAACATCCCTATGCCTCATTGCTTGCAGTTCGTTCATTTTACTGGCAATCTAATTTCATACTAGAGTTGTAGCAGAGAATATTTCAAACTATTACTTTTAGTAGCTACCAATAAAACGGACCCTGCTTAGGCAATTACTTGATCACAAGGTTGTGATCAGATCATGAGGACATGGTCATGCTAAATAAATTCAAACAAATACAAGAACAATGGGGTGGCTCTAATGAGGTCATCGATCATTGGCTCGAAACTCGACAGTCTCTAATCGTTGAGTATTGTAAGCTAGGTGCCTTGCAGCCAGCTAGCAACGGGCAATCAAACGTTGTTGAACTCCCTTCCCCTAAAGAAATAAGCTCATTCTGTGATCATGTTGTCGATTATATCTCAGAGGGTCATTTTAAGATCTACGATATGGTCATGAAAAAATGGCAAGCAACAGGCTTTAAAACCAATGACGAGATTGATACAACTTACGCGAAGATCGTACTTACAACCGAGCCGCTTCTAGAATTCAATGATAAGTACGTTAAAGTAAATGCAGACGATGAGTTGCCTAACTTCGAAGGAGATATGTCAAAAGTAGGTGAACTACTCGAACTACGTTTTGAAGTAGAAGATAATCTTATCCAGCTTATTGCAGACAGTTTAGCGATTCCACCAGGCGCTTAGTTAGCCGAATCCTTAATAAGCTTGCCTCTGTGCAAGCTTTTTGTTTTGTCTGTAAGGTTATCCAAACTACCCAGAACCTTTCAGACAGAGCTTACTCGCTCGCCCTGACCTTTAGCCATAAGCATATGGTTACAGCCCTAATCAGCCTAGTCATCTCTACCCTTTATCTTACTGGCCTCAAAGAGCACTCTTCAGGACATAAATCCAACCTCACCAGCTAGATAAGCACACCTATCACTTTATAAGTCATAGCTAAATACCAATACGCCAGATACAAAAAAGGCACCCGAAGGTGCCTTTTTCTTATCTCTTAGAGACTACTCGTAGAGCTTACTCTTCTGAAGAGAAACCAGCGTTTAGAAGTGCTGCTAGATTGTCAGTAGCTTGTTCAGCTGAAGGACCTTCTTGCTCTTCTTCACGTTGTTTTTGACGCTCTTGGTGGTATGCGAAACCAGTACCAGCTGGGATCAGACGACCAACAATTACGTTCTCTTTCAGACCGCGAAGGTCATCACGCTTACCAGAAACCGCAGCTTCTGTTAGTACGCGAGTCGTTTCTTGGAACGATGCAGCTGAGATGAATGACTCAGTTGCAAGAGATGCTTTAGTAATACCTAGTAGATCACGTTCGAAACGTACTAGTTCTTTACCTTCAGCTTCTAGCTTACGGTTAGCAATCTTAACATTGTGGTACTCAACTTGTTCGCCAGGTAGGAACGGAGAGTCACCAGAATGAGTGATTGTACACTTACGTAGCATTTGACGAACGATAGTCTCGATGTGCTTATCGTTAATCTTTACGCCTTGTAAGCGGTAAACTTCTTGAACTTCGTTCGCGATGTACTGAGTTACTGCGTGGATACCACGTAGACGCAGGATATCGTGTGGAGTTTCAGGACCGTCGGCGATTACATCACCACGTTCAATCTTCTCACCTTCGAACACGTTCAATTGACGATGCTTAGGAATCATCTCTTCGTAAGCGTCACCGCCTTCACGAGTGATTACTAGACGACGCTTACCTTTCGTTTCTTTACCGAAAGACACAGTACCTGTGTGCTCAGCAAGGATCGCAGGCTCTTTAGGCTTACGAGCTTCGAATAGGTCAGCTACGCGTGGTAGACCACCGGTGATATCTTTGTTTCCGCTCGATTTTTGAGGGATACGAGATAGTGTGTCACCGATACCAACTTCAGCGCCATCTTCGATGTTTACAATCGCTTTGCCAGGTAGGAAGTAGTGAGCTGGCATATCAGTACCAGGGATCATTACGTCGTTACCTTGCTCATCAACAAGTTTGATAGCTGGACGCATATCTTTACCTGCTGCTGGGCGAGCTGCTGCGTCTGTAACTTCACTTGAAGAAAGACCCGTTAGATCGTCAGTTTGACGAGAAACTGTAATACCATCGATCATATCTACGAATTGGATACGACCTGCCACTTCAGTGATGATTGGCATGGTATGCGCTTCCCAGTTAGCTACAACTTCACCAGCAGTAACTGCTGCGTTGTCGCCTTTGGTTAGCATCGAACCGTAAGGAAGTTTGTGCTTCTCTTTAGTACGGCCGAATTCATCAATAATCGTCATCTCAGATGCACGAGAAGTGATAACCAGTTTCTTATCTTTGTTAACTACGAACTTAGCATTGTGAAGTTTCACAGTACCAGTTGTCTTAGCTTGGATGCTGTTCTCTGCTGCTGCAGTAGATGCCGCACCACCGATGTGGAACGTACGCATCGTTAGCTGTGTACCCGGTTCACCGATAGATTGTGCAGCGATAACACCAACTGCTTCACCTTGGTTCACTAGGTGACCACGTGCTAGGTCACGACCGTAACACTGTGCACAACAACCGAAGTCTGCATCACAGGTAACAACAGAGCGCACTTTCATGCTATCTACTGAGTTGTCTTCCATGATTTGACACCACTTCTCATCAATCAGAGTATTACGTGGAATCAGTACATCTTCAGTACCAGGCTTAAGAACGTCTTCAGCTACTACACGACCTAGAGCAAGCTCAGAAAGTGCAACTTTAACGTCACCACCTTCGATGTGAGGCATCATGTCGATACCTTCATGCGTGCCACAGTCATGTTCGTGTACTACAACGTCTTGAGCAACGTCTACTAGACGACGAGTTAGGTAACCCGAGTTTGCTGTTTTCAGTGCTGTATCCGCAAGACCCTTACGAGCTCCGTGCGTTGAGATAAAGTACTGAAGGACGTTTAGACCTTCTTTAAAGTTCGCTGTGATCGGCGTTTCGATGATTGAACCATCTGGACGCGCCATCAGACCACGCATACCTGCTAGCTGACGAATCTGAGCTGCAGAACCACGTGCGCCCGAGTCGGCCATCATGTAGATGCTGTTGAACGATTCTTGCTGTTCTTCTTCGCCGTCACGGTTGATAACTGTTTCAGAAGATAGGTTATCCATCATTGCTTTCGCAACGCGGTCATTCGTAGATGCCCAGATATCGATAACTTTGTTGTAACGCTCACCCGCAGTAACAAGACCAGATTGGAATTGCTCTTGGATTTCGCGAACTTCTTCTTCAGCAGATTCAATTTCATCGTATTTCGCTTGAGGTACAACCATATCGTCGATACCTACAGAAACACCAGAAAGTGCAGCGTATGCAAAACCTGCGTACATGATTTGGTCAGCAAATACTACTGTATCTTTTAGACCAAGCTTACGGTAACACTCGTTAAGAAGAGTAGAGATCTGCTTCTTACCTAACTTTTGGTTAACGATGCTGTACGGTAGGCCAGCTGGAACGATTTGCCATAGCATTGCACGGCCGACAGTTGTATCAACCATCTTCGTTTCAGTAGTGCTGTTACCATCTTCGTCTACTACAGTTTCGGTGATACGTACTTTAACGCGAGCGTGTAGCTCAGCAGTCTTAGTACGGTATGCCTTTTCAGCCTCAGCAGGGCCAGCAAGGTACATACCTTCGCCTTTCACGTTGATCTTGTCACGTGTCATGTAGTAAAGACCCAATACAACGTCCTGAGAAGGTACGATGATCGGATCACCTGACGCTGGCGACAGAATGTTATTCGTCGACATCATCAGTGTACGTGCTTCAAGCTGTGCTTCTAGAGTTAGAGGCACGTGTACCGCCATTTGGTCACCATCGAAGTCGGCGTTGTATGCCGCACACACTAGTGGGTGAAGCTGAATCGCTTTACCTTCGATTAGTACTGGTTCAAACGCTTGGATACCTAGACGGTGAAGTGTAGGTGCACGGTTAAGCAGTACTGGGTGTTCGCGGATTACTTCGTCCAGGATATCCCAAACGATAGCTTCTTCGCGCTCTACCATCTTCTTAGCAGCTTTGATTGTCGTAGCCATGCCACGAGTTTCTAGCTTGCTGTAGATGAACGGCTTAAATAGCTCAAGTGCCATCTTCTTAGGAAGACCACACTGATGTAGACGAAGGTATGGACCTACTGTGATTACAGAACGGCCAGAGTAGTCTACACGTTTACCTAGAAGGTTCTGACGGAAACGACCTTGTTTACCCTTGATCATATCAGCAAGAGATTTCAGAGGACGCTTGTTAGAACCAGTGATAGCACGACCACGACGACCGTTATCTAGAAGTGCATCAACAGACTCTTGCAGCATACGCTTTTCGTTACGTACGATGATGTCCGGAGCAGCTAGCTCTAGAAGGCGCTTCAAACGGTTGTTACGGTTGATCACACGACGGTAAAGGTCGTTCAGATCTGAAGTCGCAAAACGACCGCCATCTAGTGGTACTAGAGGACGTAGATCTGGCGGCAGAACCGGAAGTACAGTCAGAATCATCCATTGCGGATCGTTACCCGATGCAATGAACGCTTCAACTAGCTTCAGGCGCTTAGTAACTTTTTTACGCTTAGTTTCTGAGTTAGTCGTTTCTAACTCTTCGCGCATTTCTTCCACTTCTTGATGAAGGTCCATTGTTGCAAGCAGATCTTTGATCGCTTCAGCACCCATCTTAGCAGTAAATTCGTCACCCCACTCTTCTAGGCGATCCAGATACTCTTCTTCAGTAAGCATCTGAGATTTTTCTAGATCAGTCATACCTGGTTCAGTTACTACGTACATCTCGAAGTAAAGAACACGTTCGATATCACGTAGAGGGATATCCATTAGTAGACCGATACGAGACGGCAGTGATTTTAGGAACCAGATGTGAGCAACTGGTGAAGCTAGCTCGATGTGGCCCATGCGGTCACGACGAACTTTAGTTTGTGTAACTTCAACGCCACACTTCTCACAGATAACACCACGGTGCTTCAGGCGCTTGTATTTGCCACAAAGACATTCGTAGTCTTTAACTGGACCAAAAATACGTGCACAGAACAGACCATCACGTTCAGGTTTGAACGTACGATAGTTAATTGTTTCCGGCTTTTTAACTTCACCAAAAGACCATGAACGGATCATGTCTGGTGAAGATAGACCGATTTTGATTGCATCAAATTCTTCGGTCTTATGCTGTGCTTTTAGAAAGTTTAATAAGTCTTTCACATTCAGCTCCTGTAAGGAGTTAAAGGAGCTCACTGCTGTAGCAAGCTCCCTTTTACCAAATAATCCTATCTTCTTTTAAAAAGAAGGAGGGATTACTCTTCGTCTTCTAGCTCGATGTTGATACCTAGCGAGCGAATCTCTTTCAACAGTACGTTGAACGACTCAGGCATACCAGGTTCCATGCTATGGTTACCGTCTACGATGTTCTTATACATCTTAGTACGGCCGTTAACGTCATCTGACTTAACTGTTAGCATTTCTTGTAGAGTATATGCAGCACCGTATGCTTCTAGTGCCCATACTTCCATCTCACCGAAACGCTGACCACCGAACTGAGCTTTACCACCAAGTGGTTGCTGAGTTACTAGGCTGTAAGAACCAGTTGAACGAGCATGCATCTTGTCATCAACCAAGTGGTTCAGTTTCAGCATGTACATGTAACCAACAGTTACAGGACGCTCAAACGAATCACCAGTACGACCATCAAACAGTTTAAGCTGACCAGATTCTGGCAGATCACCCAGTTTAAGTAGTTCTTTGATTAGAGACTCAGAAGCACCGTCGAACACAGGAGTAGCAATCGGTAGACCGCCACGTAGGTTCTTGATCAGTGTACGAACTTGATCATCAGACAGTTCAGCAATATCAACTTTCTGACGAGTATCACCAAGATCGTAAACCTTCTGTAGGAACTCACGGAACTTATGCAGTTCTTGTTGTTCCTTAACCATTTGGTTGATCTTGTCACCGATACCTTTCGCAGCCAAACCTAAGTGAACTTCTAGGATCTGACCGATGTTCATACGCGATGGTACACCCAGCGGGTTAAGTACGATGTCTACAGGCTGACCTTTCTCATCGTATGGCATGTCTTCAACAGGGTTAATCTTAGAGATTACACCTTTGTTACCGTGACGACCGGCCATCTTATCACCAGGCTGGATACGACGTTTAACCGCTAGGTAAACTTTAACAATCTTAAGAACGCCAGGCGCTAGATCATCACCTTGAGTGATTTTACGACGCTTAGTTTCAAACTTCTTATCGAAGTCTGCTTTTAGCTCATCCCACTGCTCAGCAAGTTGCTCAAGCTGTGTTTGTAGCGCATCGTCTTCTAGAACTTGCTCTAGCCATTGCTTACGACCGATAGTATCAAGCTTAGCTTCAGAGTAACCACCAGACAGAAGTACAGCTTTAACACGGTTAAGAAGGCCACCCTCAAGAATTTGGAACTCTTCAGTTAGGTCTTTCTTAGCTTCTTTAAGCTGCATCTGTTCGATTTCAAGTGCACGCTTGTCTTTCTCTACGCCATCGCGAGTGAAGACTTGTACATCGATGATAGTACCCGAAACAGAGTTTGGTACACGTAGAGAAGTATCTTTAACATCAGATGCTTTCTCACCGAAGATAGCACGTAGTAGCTTCTCTTCAGGAGTCAGTTGAGTTTCACCTTTAGGGGTTACTTTACCAACTAGGATGTCGCCACCCTTAACTTCAGCACCAATGTAAACGATACCTGACTCGTCTAGTTTAGACAGAGCAGACTCACCTACGTTTGGAATATCAGCTGTGATCTCTTCAGAACCCAGCTTAGTATCACGAGCCACACAAGATAGTTCTTGGATGTGGATTGTCGTGAAACGGTCTTCTTGAACTACGCGCTCAGATACTAAGATCGAGTCTTCGAAGTTGTAACCGTTCCAAGGCATGAATGCGATACGCATGTTTTGGCCAAGAGCTAGTTCACCAAGGTCTGTTGAAGGACCATCAGCAAGAACATCGCCACGTGCAACTGGTTCACCAGGAAGTACAGTTGGACGTTGGTTAATACATGTGTTTTGGTTCGAACGCGTGTACTTAGTTAGGTTGTAGATATCGATACCAGCTTCGCCAGGTACCAATTCATCTTCGTTAACCTTAACTACGATACGAGAAGCGTCTACAGACTGAACTTGACCACCACGTTTAGCAACCGCTGTAACACCAGAGTCAACTGCGATGTTACGTTCGATACCAGTACCTACTAGAGGCTTATCAGCCTTAAGTGTTGGTACAGCTTGACGTTGCATGTTGGCACCCATCAATGCACGGTTCGCATCATCGTGTTCTAGGAACGGGATAAGCGAAGCAGCGATAGATACTACTTGGTTTGTCGCAACGTCCATGTAGTCAACGTGATCGCGTGGGTGAAGACCAGATTCACCTTTTTGACGAGCTGTGATTAGCTCATCTGCAAACGTACCTTCTTCAGTAAGAATGGTGTTTGCTTGCGCGATTACGAATTGACCTTCCTGGATTGCAGACAGGTAATCAACTTCTTCTGTTACTACACCATCTACTACACGACGGTACGGAGTTTCTAGGAAACCGTAATCGTTACAACGTGCAAACGCAGATAGTGAGTTAATTAGACCGATGTTTGGACCTTCAGGCGTTTCGATCGGACATAGACGACCGTAGTGAGTTACGTGAACGTCACGTACTTCGAAGCCTGCGCGCTCACGAGTAAGACCACCAGGACCTAAAGCAGAGATACGACGTTTGTGCGTAACTTCTGACAATGGGTTGTTTTGGTCCATGAACTGTGAAAGCTGTGAAGAGCCAAAGAATTCTTTAACTGCAGCAGAGATCGGCTTAGCGTTGATAAGATCTTGAGGCATGATTGCATCAAGGTCACCAAGGCTTAGGCGCTCTTTAACGGCACGTTCTACACGAACTAGACCAACACGGAATTGGTTTTCTGCCATTTCACCTACAGAACGGATACGACGGTTGCCAAGGTGGTCGATATCGTCCACTTCACCAATACCGTTACGGATACCAATCAGTTTCTTCATCACTTCGATGATGTCTGATTCATCCAGAGTACCGCGCTCTTCTTCTTCTTCACGCTCGATAGAGCTGTTGAACTTCATACGGCCTACAGTTGATAGGTCGTAACGTTCTTCAGAGAAGAATAGGCTTTCGAATAGAGACTCTGCAGCTTCTTTCGTTGGTGGCTCGCCAGGACGCATCATGCGGTAGATTTCTACCAATGCAGAGATGCGATCTACTGTGCTATCTGCACGTAGAGTGTCTGACATGAATGGACCGTGATCTAGGTCATTCGTGAACAGAGTTTGTAGAGACTTGTGACCTGCTTGAGACAGGTTAGCAAGTGCTTCTAGGCTAATCTCTTGGTTCGCGCCAACGATGATCTCGCCAGTTGCTTCATTGATATAATCTTTAGATGCAACTTTACCAACGATGTACTCTACTGGTACTTCGATGTGCTCAACGCCATCTTTTTCAAGTTGACGGATATGACGAGCAGTAACACGACGACCAGTCTCAACGTAAGTTTTTCCGTTTGCTTCGATGTCGAATGACGCAGTTTCACCACGTAGACGATCAGGAACCAACTCCATAAGAAGAGTTTGGTCTTTAACTTCGAAGTTCACCTTGTCGAAGAACAGATCTAGGATCTCTTCAGTCGATTTACCAAGTGCACGAAGAATAATCGATGCTGGTAGCTTACGACGACGGTCGATACGTACGAATAAGTTATCCTTAGGATCGAACTCAAAGTCTAACCATGAGCCACGGTAAGGAATTACACGTGCGTTATAAAGAACTTTACCTGATGAGTGGGTCTTACCCTTATCACTGTCGAAGAACACGCCTGGGCTTCGGTGCAGCTGGGATACGATAACCCTCTCGGTACCATTAATTACGAAAGTACCATTGTCTGTCATAAGCGGAATTTCGCCCATGTAGACTTCTTGTTCTTTAATGTCTTTTACAGTACCTGCTGGTGCATCTCGATCAAAGATAACTAGACGTAGTTTTACGCGTAGTGGCTTTGAGTAAGTAACACCGCGGATTTGACATTCTTTAACGTCAAAAACTGGCTCACCAAGACGGTAGCTAACGTATTGCAGCTCAGAATTGCCGTTGTAGCTCTGAATTGGAAATACAGAACGGAAAGCAGCTTCAAGACCGTATTGACCTTCTGGATCCTGTTCGATGAATTTGTCGAAAGAATCAAGCTGGATCGATAACAGGTATGGAATGTCCAAAACTTGTGGACGAGTACCAAAATCCTTACGGATGCGCTTTTTCTCGGTATAAGAGTAAACCATGGGGTTCCTCAGCTCGCTGATAAGTGACCCAAACCACCCAAAACACTCTTCAGAGGGGGTGGTGACAAACAGCTGTTTAGTGGTAGTGAACAATCATTTCGAAAAAATGACTGTTTTTTTGCTCGGATTATGACGGTTAAACAGCGGAAATTTCGTCATAGCCCTACAGCGCAAAAAGGCCGGTGGTTAATAAACCACCAGCCATTAGCCTTGCGGCTATGAAATTAAGTAATAATTACTTGATTTCAACAGAAGCGCCAGCTTCTTCTAGCTGTGCTTTAAGAGCTTCAGCTTCAGCTTTGTCAACGCCTTCTTTAAGCGCTGCAGGAGCTGAGTCTACAAGACCTTTAGCTTCTTTAAGACCTAGGCCAGTTGCGCCACGTACAGCTTTGATAACTTGTACTTTGTTAGCGCCAGCAGCAGTTAGGATAACGTCGAATTCAGTTTGCTCAGCAGCAGCGTCGCCGCCAGCTGCGCCACCAGCTACAACTGCAGCTGCAGCTGAAACGCCGAATTTCTCTTCCATAGCTTCGATAAGCTCAACAACTTGCATTACAGACATTTCTGCAACTGCGTCTAGGATTTGCTCGTTAGTAATAGACATAACAATTCTCTTTTAAGTCAACAATAAGTTTAATGTGCAACCAGTGAAAAGCAAGGCTTAAGCCGCTGCTTCTTCTTTTTGGTCACGTAGTGCAGCGATAGTACGAACCAGCTTGCCAGCAGAAGCTTCTTTCATGCACATCATTAGGCGTGCGATAGCTTCGTCGTAAGTTGGTAGTGTCGCTAGTACTTCAGCATCAGTAACTGCGCCTTCAAATGCAGCAGCTTTGATCTCGAAATCTTTGTTCTCTTTAGCGAAGTCTTTGAAAAGACGCGCTGCAGCACCTGGGTGCTCGTTAGAGAACGCGATCAGAGTTGGACCAGTGAAAGTGTCTACTAGACACTCGTAGTCTGTACCCTGAACCGCACGGCGTGCTAGTGTGTTACGAACAACTTTCATGTAAACACCCGCTTCGCGAGCTTGTTTACGTAGAGAAGTCATTGCGCCAACTTCAACGCCACGAGAATCAGCTACAACTGCAGAAAGTGCACCACTGGCAGCTTCGTTGACTTCAGCAACAATTGCTTTTTTGTCTTGAAGATTTAAAGCCATTTGGATTAACCTCTGGTTGTGATTACAGCACCCAATACAAAATGTATTGAGCGTTTACGATGTTATTTAAAAATGAATAAATCCACTTCAAACCACAACATCGCCTACGTAGGTTTTATTAAGCTATCAATAATCTAATGAAAATCGACAGCGCCTACGGTCTTGGGATAGATGATTTCAAATTGCTTTAAAACCACCCAACCACAAATATTAGGCGCAGAAGTATACACTAAATCTGCGCCTAAGCAAATTAGTTTGCTTGAGTATCAAGACTAGCTTGATCAACAGCAACACCAGCACCCATCGTAGTAGAGATGCTTACTTTCTTCAGGTAAGAACCCTTAGCTGAAGAAGGCTTAGCTT
Source organism: Vibrio sp. 10N.247.310.98 (assembly GCF_041467395.1). Taxonomy (NCBI): domain Bacteria; kingdom Pseudomonadati; phylum Pseudomonadota; class Gammaproteobacteria; order Vibrionales; family Vibrionaceae; genus Vibrio; species Vibrio sp. 10N.247.310.98. Next base: position 18,006 of record NZ_JBFSUL010000076.1, read on the forward strand.
TCTTAAGAGCAACTAGAAGTGCTTCTAGGTTCTCTTGAAGCTGGTTAGCTTCGAAAGATGCTTTACCGATAGTAGTGTGGATGATGCCGTTCTTGTCGTTACGGTAACGAACCTGACCAGCTTTAGCGTTCTTAACCGCTTCAGCAACGTTAGGAGTTACAGTACCAACTTTAGGGTTTGGCATAAGGCCGCGTGGACCTAGGATTGTACCTAGTTGACCAACAACACGCATTGCATCTGGAGAAGCAACAACTACGTCGAAGTTCATTTCGCCTTTTTTCACTTGCTCAGCAAGATCTTCCATACCAACGATATCTGCGCCAGCAGCTTTAGCAGCTTCTGCGTTTGCACCTTGAGTGAAAACAGCAACGCGGATGTCACGGCCAGTACCGTGAGGTAGCACTGTTGCGCCACGAACGTTTTGGTCAGATTTACGAGCATCGATGCCTAGGTTAACAGCAACATCTACAGACTCAACGAATTTAGCAGTCGCTAGTTCTTTAAGAAGAGCAACAGCTTCGCTGATTTCGTATTCTTTAGTTGAGTCAACTTTGTCGCGGATTACGCGCATACGCTTAGTAAGTTTAGCCATGATCTTATCCCTCTACCACTAGGCCCATTGAACGAGCAGTACCAGCAATAGAACGTTTCATTGCTTCGATGTCAGCACCAGTCATATCAGCAGCTTTAGTTTCTGCGATTTCCTGAACTTGAGCGTCAGTAACAGTACCAACTTTCTCAGTGTTTGGACGACCTGAACCAGACTTAACGCCAGCAGCTTTCTTAAGAAGAACAGCAGCAGGTGGAGTCTTAGTTACGAACGTGAAAGAACGGTCGTTGTAAACAGTAATAACTACTGGAGTAGGTAGACCTTTCTCAACAGATTCTGTTTTTGCGTTGAACGCTTTACAGAATTCCATGATGTTCACGCCGTGTTGACCTAGAGCAGGACCAACCGGTGGACTTGGGTTTGCCATACCAGCTGCAACTTGCAGTTTGATATAAGCTTCAACTTTCTTAGCCATGATATTTCCTAATATTTTGGGTACATGCGCTAGCCGCAAGGCGAGCTCCCCATAAATTCAATTAACTCTTTTTCACTTCCACAGAAGCAAAAAGGCGCGAAATTATAATCATAATTCGCGCCTTTAACAACCCTAAAAAGGTGATTTTTTATACTCTTTTATTTTGAACAACTTATGAAGTATTTATCCACAGCTTGTTCAAAACTTAGAGTTTTAGTCCAGTTTTTCAACCTGACCAAATTCAAGCTCAACCGGTGTTGCACGACCAAAGATCGATACAGATACCTTAATGCGGCTTTTCTCGTAATCTACTTCTTCAACAGTACCGTTGAAGTCAGCAAATGGACCATCGTTCACACGAACCACTTCACCCGCTTCGAACATTGTCTTAGGACGTGGAGACTCGCTCGCTTTCTCTAGACGGTTCAAGATAGCATCAGCTTCTTTATCAGTGATTGGTGCAGGACGATCAGAGGTACCACCAATGAAGCCCATAACACGCGGAATGCTGCGTACTAAGTGCCATGATTCATCATTCATGATCATTTGAACTAATACGTAGCCAGGGAAGAATTTACGTTCACTTTTACGGCGTTGGCCTGCACGCATTTCCACTACTTCTTCAGTAGGTACTAGCACATCGCCAAATAGTTCTTCCATGTTGTGCATTTTAATATGCTCGCGTAGCGACTGTGCAACACGACCTTCAAAGCCAGAAAAGGCTTGAACTACATACCAACGTTTTTTTGGAGCTTCACTCATGAATCAGAACCCTCTACACCCCAGTTGCTAGAGAAACTAGACGGACCATAATGCCGTCAATTCCCCAAAGCACTAGAGACATAACAATACATACAGCTAAAACGATCAATGTAGTTTGCATAGTTTCTTGGCGAGTAGGCCAAACAACTTTACGAATCTCCATACGAGATTCTTTTGCAAAATCGATCGCAGCTTTACCTTTAGTTGTTGTTGCTGCAACGCCTAGTGCGGCAGCAATCAGCACAACTACACCTGCAGCGCGAATTACAACAGACAATTCACCATACAGGTAATTACCCACAACAGCAGCAGCCAACAGAACAAAAGCGACAATCCACTTCATTGTATCTGCTGCACCTGAGCTATCAGGAGTTTCAGCGTTTGCTTTCATAAAACCAACCTGTGATAAGTCTTAAATATAGACGACAATAACCCCGCTGTTGCAGGGCACATTCCTTTGCGTTGCAAAACAACACATCTAACAGTCATTTTAGTCAAAAAGACCGTTTAATTCTTTGCTAAGAGCAAAAATCGATGTCAAAACATCCAACTCTTTTTTTAGCGCAGAAAAAGGGCATCAAATGATGCCCTTTTTACTAGTGGTTCGTCAAATCTTATGCAAAGATTTTAGCTACAACACCAGCACCAACTGTACGGCCACCTTCGCGGATTGCGAAACGTAGACCTTCGTCCATTGCGATTGGAGCGATTAGCTCAACAGTCATTTGAACGTTGTCACCTGGCATTACCATTTCTACGCCTTCTGGTAGAGTGATGTCGCCTGTTACGTCAGTTGTACGGAAGTAGAACTGTGGACGGTAACCTTTGAAGAAAGGAGTGTGACGGCCGCCTTCGTCTTTAGAAAGTACGTATACTTCAGACTCAAACTTAGTGTGTGGGTT
>NZ_JBFSUL010000077.1:0-20329 GCF_041467395.1 Vibrio sp. 10N.247.310.98
CAACGGTATGCTAAGAACAAAAATGCCGTTCACTCTTAAGTGAACGGCATTAGCCCCAATAGGAGCTATATAACATTAAGTTTATTGATAGAGATGATACTGAATCGAACTAACGATTGGTATGATCTCACGTGCTTTAATCAAATAAAGCACGAGAGACTAATTACGCGTTTTGAGCCGCTAGGTGCATCTTCTTCGCGTGACGAATCTTCTTCTCTTCGGCAACCGCAACGAATAGCAGTAACACGATACAAATGGCAGCTGACGTATCAAGCGCTGCGAACGTGCCTTTCCAACCCGTTAAGCCAAAAATAGGTGTGCCGTCTGCAATCATACCTAGGCCAAGTTTGGCAAAGCTGTCACCAATTAAGTAAGCAAATGTACCTTTCACGCCATCCGCAACGCTGATTGCTTTCTTAGGCACGAAACCTACTGCAGCAACACCAATCAGCAACTGAGGACCAAATACTAGGAAACCAAGCACAAACAGTGATGCTAGGTACATGAACTCACTGGTTGCATGCTGGTAGAACTCTAGCGAAACGATAATCAGGCCAAGCGATACACAAGCAACCAAAGCACGGCGTCCGTTCGCAAGGTCTGACAGATAACCCCACATTAACGTACCGACCAGTGCACCAACCTCAAACAGAGTGAAGCCTGAAATCGCGGTTTCTTTTGATAGACCTAGCTCTTGATACGCATAAACGGTAGACCATTGATCGATACCGATACGAACAATGTATAAGAAGATATTCGCGAAGCAGAGCAACCAGATCACTTTGTTTTTCAGGATGTATTCAACAAAGATCTCTTTCTTAGTCATTTGATTTTCTTCAGCAGCCGTATCTTCTTCGCTGACTTCTTCATCAAACAACTCTTCAACCGTACCTAGACCATAGGCTTCTGGAGAGTCATTACCAAAGCGCATACCAATAAAGCCAACCACAATCGCAATGATTGATGGGAACACGAACATACCGATCACGTTGCCATCAAAAAGGTAGTTAGCACCGAACAGAGCAACACCAGCGGCACCTGCGCCACCCACGTTGTGCGACATATTCCAAAGGCCTAAATAAGAACCACGCTTGTTACGAGGCGTCCATTTAGTGATGGTCGAGTAGCTTGAAGGACCGCCGGTACTTTGGAAGAAACCACTCAACGCATAGAAGGCAACCATCAAGAATAAGCTAGCACTGCCACCGCCCATACTGAAGCTGAAGCCCAACATAGCGATACCAGAAAGGACAAGCATGAATGGCAGGAACTGCTTGGTGTTTTTACCATCGGCATAATAGGAAACGACGGTTTTACCGATACCGTAAGTGATAGAGAAACCCAGACCGATAAGACCTAGATCCGTCATCGATAATCCATAAGTAGAAATCATGTCGTTTTGCGCGACATTGAAGTTCTTACGGATCAAATACATGGTTAGATAACCAATGAACACGACGAGGTAAGATTGTAGGAATGGTTTAAACCACATTTTTCTTCTAGTTTCGACCGGAAGATCTAGCGTCGGTTTTCGAACCTGATCTAGGAACTTTAACATTGTGAACTCTCTTATTTTTTGTGAGGTCTGCACGGCATAATTGCGGCCATACATTGTTTGTTAGTTGACCGTGAAATAATAAGGAGTCTAAAAATCGACCGCATGAGAGAGGGTCTTAGAATAACTAGGAAAAATTCTTAGTTCAGAATTGGGAGTCAAGAAAGCGTGAACAGCATCACTTTGTTTACGGTCTGTTATGGATTGATATTACGATAACAAAAGTCACTCATTTCAGGGCTGACGAACCTTGTAAATAAACAGAAACGAGTGGATTACTTCACTAAAAAAACACCAGTATCGGTTCATCACCATAAAACTCCATGGTCATGGTGTGTCCGATACTGGTTCAGCATTCATTCTGATTAAAATAGATTCAATAGGCTTGTTACGTTTCGCGTGAATCGTACTACAGTCGCTTGCCGCTACCGTCTTCCCACATTACTTCACATTCATCTTTGATGGCAGCTTTTAATAATTCAACCAGTGGGAACGCTCGACTACCGATATTAACAGGCGCTTCAACCACCTCTTCTTCATTGTCGTCATCAGTATTTTCATGCTCTACGGACTTGCTCTGCTCTGCTGCAATAGCAGCACGTAGATTATCCAGAGCTTGAGGAACCTCTGAAGCATCCATAGCACCTGGGATGGAGCCGCTATGCCCAAGCATCTTGATGAACTGGAGGCCGACTTCACCAAACATCGTGACACTAGCATGAGCTTTACAACTAAAGGTAATTAACATAATGAGCCTTTCTTAATTTTGGTCGTTTACAAACTATGTGGAGTAACTCTCTGGAAAGCAAGTAGATAAACATCAAACAACGGTTACAAGTTTGATGCTTAAATCTAATCTTCTAGAGATGACCAGCACCATCGGTGATATACATCACTATTTGGAATTGATTGAACAGCCTTTCATATGAAACCTTGATAGTAGTCACACTAAATAGACATCTAAGCCTCTGCATAGCTTGTTATTTAATCTACTATTAACACCATTATCAAAAACTTTGGCACAGATCACATGAAAAGGCTCGTCGGCAGGCACCTAGAAGAAATGGCGGACATACGATCCACCCGCAAGCAAAAAATTGTCCACTCCTTTTCACTGACTGCCGCTGCGTTATTCATTTTCTATACTTGGGCTTACTTCGAAGGCGAGCATTACACGCTGTCAATATTCGAATTGTGCTTCGCCATCATTGCCATTTCTAACGCTTTATATGTAAGAAAAGTCATCAATCCTGAGTATTCCGAATTGATTCTGAGTGGTGTTCTTCTAGTTCAGGGCGTCATCCTATTCTTGTACAGTCACGCCATCCCAGATCGCATCCTCTGGCTCTACCCAATTCTGGCCGCGGTCATTTTCATTAATGATTTCAGAATTGGCATAATCTTCAGCACCTCGTTTTGCCTGTTCATCAGCACCTTGATTACAGCAATGCCCAACAATTTTTCTTTACCATTTAACAGCACACACAGATTTTTCCTTAGCTTATTTACCATGAGCTTGGTGTGCCACACATCCGCCTATTACTACACAAAAGCCGTCAGTTATATTCAACGCCTGTATAAAGAAGGCATTGAAGATCTCGCTTACAGAGATCAGTTAACCGGCTTGGCAAACCGTTGGAGCTTTGAACGCTGGGCGACAGAAAAACTAGCCACCGTGGATAGTGAGCGATCACTTACGGCATTGGTCTTTTTGGATATAGATGACTTTAAAGGCATTAACGACAGCTACGGGCACGATGTGGGAGACAGTGTCTTACAGCATTTTGCCAATCGCTTGAGCAACAACATTCGAACCAGAGACAGAAAAAGCCATGAATACGATTATTCCATCGCGCGCTTTGCTGGAGACGAGTTTGTTCTGATGCTCTACGATGTGCCAACTCGTAAAGATCTAGACGGCATTCTAGATAGGATCTGCGGGCTGTTCGAAAGCGGCTGCCAAACAAACGAGAGAATCAAGGAATTGACGTTAAGTGTTGGGGTTGCTTTGTATCCGCAAGATGCCCAAGAATTACATGAGCTGACGAGATGTGCTGATAAAGCGATGTATGTTGCCAAGCATTCAGGAAAAAACCGATATGCTTATTATCACGACAACCCAGTATCGACCCTGATAGAAGAACTACCAACGAGCCTTGTTAGCTCAGCACCGGATTCATCTGAACTTGAAGATTGCTTTGAAGCGAAGATCGAAGGGAACAATGTTACGCTATTAAAAACGCGCCAACGCTAGCCATTCCTATAACGGAGCGGCGCTGCTAACCTGCAAGGTACATAAGCCAAAGACTCACTAACCCGATCATAATAATCCATATGACTTGACGTGTTCGGTTTGGGTTATTCCCTTTAGGTCGCCTCACCACGGTTTTAAAAGCGGCTTGCTTAGCTGACTGAATAAACGGCGCTTCTATCTCACGTTTTTTCACGCGGCGTTTAACTGCGCTGTTTGCAACCTCTGTAAAGCGCTGGCTTTGCTCCGTTGTAAAGTCGTTATCAAAACCTATCCGACCATGCCTTTCGCCATGTTTTTGCTGAACTGCCATAGCGGCCTCCTTGGCGATATACTCTCTATTGAGTATAGACATAATTTCATATTGTTACCTGTTCAAGATTTTCGAATAAGTCACTCAACGCTGTGCCATCTTCTTTTTAAATCAAATTACATAAACTACAGCTATTCAAGTTTATGAGGGTTTCAAAATGACGAATGTAAGAGCAGTAGATCATGTGATTACAGCACATGCCACCTCAGATGGTGATGGCGTCAAAATCCAACGACTCGCAGGTTTTAATAACGCACGTTTCTCTCCATTTTTAATGATTGATGAACTGAAGTCGGATGAAAGCAAAGACTATGTTGGCGGCTTTCCTCCACATCCTCACCGTGGGATAGAAACGCTCACTTACATGCTCCAAGGTCACTTCCAACACAAAGACCATATGGGGAATGTTGGAGAGCTACGCAGCGGTGGCGCTCAATGGATGGCCGCAGGCCGTGGTGTCATTCACAGCGAAATGCCAATGATGGAAGAAGGTGCGCTGCATGGTTTTCAGATTTGGATAAACCAACCTGCGACACACAAAATGCAGCCAGCTCAGTATCACGATTTCCAAAGTGAAAGCATCGCGGAGCATCAAAGTGAACAAAGTGGTTTGTTAAGAGTGATTGCCGGAGGGTTTGAACTGCACAACCAAACTGACAAGGATTCAGAGGCTTTACGAGCGCAGGGTCCATTACAGAAAACAGGTGTGCCATTAAGCGTTGCGGATTGGCGCTCTCATTCTGGGCAAAAAGTCACGTTAGGGACTAATGTTAATCACAATGCCATGACTTATGTGTACCGAGGCAGTATTAAGATCGGCGACAAAGTCATCAACCAAAGTCAACTTGCCCTGCTCACCAAAGCTGAATTGTTGTCTTTAGAAAGCCTAGAAGATTCAGGGGTACTGATTTTTTCTGGTCAGCCGATTAATGAACCTGTCGTGCACTATGGTCCGTTTGTCATGAACTCGATGGAAGAGATTGAACAGACAATTCAAGACTACAACAACGGTGTGTTTGAGACTTACTGATGTCTTGGCTTTGAGCTTTGAAGGTTGAAGAGATTTTGCAACGAACAACGATTTGGTCATCCATTTGATGGCTACAAAAACAAGTGACACTATCCACTGCCGGTTACTATCACTTATTTAACCACGCTCCTAGAGCGTGGTTTTCTTCTATTCAATCAGAGACAAACGATGCCCTGATTGAACAAATTTAGATCTGATTACAAGTACTCACACAGGTAAGCCGTCGCTTCTTTTACCTGTAGGTCGAATGAAGAGTCACCCGCAACGTCAAAAGACTCACCAGCTTGGTATGTCGTCCAGTCATCATCGCCAACACGCTTTACAATCAAAGCACCTTTAACAACGGTCATCTTTTCTGGAGCCGCAGTACCGAACGTATACTCACCAACCGCCATTACACCAACACTCACATCAGCACCAGACTGGTTAAACGCTAACGACTTAACGCCACCTTCAAAGTATGTGTTTTCTTTAATCATTGTACTTCCTTGTTATCTTCAAATTGCAATTGTTGAGCTCACCGAGTAAGCCTATGCGTAAATTTAGGTGATAATTGTTTTAACCAATTCGAGACTTTCCTACAAGAAATAAATACGCATAGCTTAAGCATTTCTGGAATTCGCTTTCATTGATAACGTAAATACTGAGGAGCAAGGCTAATAACCATTAACACAACCACATTTATTAAAACATTCGATCCTGCTTCTAACTCTTAGAACAATTTTTGCAAACTAAGGCTTTAGTTAATAGAATCTAAAACAATATCAGTCGAAAAATGAAGAGATAATGGCAAAAAAGCCGACTAAAAGCAGAGATCTATTTGCCAACTCGTTACTCTACAGCTTCCTATTAGCTGGCTTTATGATTGCCCTCACCGCGGGCTATCTTGCTTACCAAGCCCACCAACAATCTGTTAGCCCAAGCAATGTCTATGGCACATGGATAGAGATTGCAGCACCACCTTACAATACTGATACCCTGACACTTTCAGATAATGGTGTAATGATGAATCATCGCCTCATTGCTACCTCGTTTGATTTTGATGGCAAGATTGTCACGATTAGCACTGGCTCTGGAACCACCGTTTACACCATCAGTGGTACTTACGATTCTCCTCGCTTGAAGCGACTAGAGCCAAGCGTACCATCTCAGCAATTTATTAAAGAAGGCTACGAGGATACTGCAGTTGGTGATACCCACAGTGTGATGCAACAAAGACGGGCTTCTTTAGCCGAGCAATTCAAAAGATAATCCCCTTCTCAATCTTCTTCAGTCGTCTAAATAACAGCCATCTAAATAATAGTCTTCTCCGTAAAAAGTATTCTCCGCATCACTACTTTCATATTTACCTACCGATCTGCACCGCTCACCCAGCACACTTCGCTTTGTGATACTGCTTCAACTTGCGATATTTTCTTATCGTTTGTCGCATCTTTGCATAACTTCATGTCGTGGATTTTCACTTATGAGATTTTACTTCTGAAGGGTGTTTTATTTTATAAAACATGGACTCAGCCTCTCACTCATTAAGCAACAGAATTGTAACGAAATACTATTTTTTAGTTGTCCATCGAAAACGGATTTATTTTCAGTTATAAAATTAAAACTCTCTCGAATACTGACTGGGAAGCTCCTTCAAAACTGACTGGAGCCGTTTATGGGGCCATTTGGTTCTCGTAACCTTCAAGGAATGAGAGAAATAGTATGATTCGTATTAATACCTGTGCGGCAAGCATTGCTCTAGCGCTATCTGGTACAGCATTAGCTGCTCCAACAGCACCTAGCATCGACATGTACGGTTCCAACAACCTGCAGTTTTCTAAAATTGAACTCGCGATGGAAACCACATCAGGCTACAACCAGATGGTTAAATATCACGACAAAGCAAAGGTCGACGTCAAGTTCAATCAATGGAGCGGAACGTCAGGAAACACGTACAACATCTACTTCGATGGCGTTAAAGTGGCCACTGGCCCTATTACTGGTAGCCAAACTACAGCTTCATTCGAATACGGCCAAGGCGGCTTATTTCAGATGGAAATCGAGGCGTGTGACGAAACAGGCTGCGCCAAGAGTGCTCCTGCTCAGATCACGATTGCAGATACCGATGGCTCACACTTAGCGCCACTTGCAATGAATGTTGACCCGAACAACAAGTCATACAACACAGATCCAAATACGGTAGTAGGTACTTACTTTGTGGAATGGGGTATTTATGGTCGTGATTACACGGTTGATAACCTACCCGCTGACAACTTGACCCATATCCTTTATGGCTTCATCCCAATTTGTGGTCCTAATGAATCAGTAAAATCGGTAGGCGGCAACAGCTACAATGCACTCATGACAGCCTGTCAGGGTGTAAACGATTACGAAGTGGTGATTCATGACCCATGGGCGGCTTTCCAAAAGAGTTTCCCGCAAGCTGGTCACGAATACAGCTCACCTATCAAGGGTAACTACGCAATGATGATGGCGCTAAAACAGCGCAATCCAGACTTGAAAATCATCCCATCAATTGGTGGTTGGACACTGTCTGACCCGTTCTTCGATTTCACTACAAAAGCGAACCGCGACACGTTCGTTGCATCGGTTAAGAAGTTCCTAAATACATGGAAATTCTACGATGGTGTCGATATTGACTGGGAATTCCCAGGTGGAGGCGGTGCCGCTCCCGATCTTGGTGACCCTGTAAATGACGGCCCTGCCTACATTGCATTGATGGCAGAGCTGCGCGTTATGTTGGATGAGCTAGAAGCTGAGAACGGCCGTACTTACGAGCTAACATCAGCGATCGGCGTTGGTCACGACAAGATTGAAGACGTGAACTACGGCGATGCTATCCAATACATGGATTACATCTTCGCAATGACTTACGACTTCTACGGCGGTTGGAACAACGTGTTAGGTCACCAAACAGCACTCAACTGCGGTAACTTCATGCGTCCTGGTCAATGTGATGGCACAGGGCTTGATGAAAATGGCGAACAGTACACTGGCCCTGCTTACACCACAGACAACGGCATCCAATTGCTGCTTGAACAAGGTGTTCCAGCGAACAAACTTGTGGTTGGTACAGCGATGTACGGTCGTGGTTGGGAAGGCGTATTACAATCATCACTTTCAGATCCAAGCGATCCAATGACAGGCGTGGGTAATGGCAAACTAACCGGCAGCTCTGCGCAAGGCGTATGGGAAGATGGCGTTATTGACTACAAAGGCATTAAAGCGAACATGCTTGGTGCAAACAACCAAGGCATCAACGGCTTTGAATATGGTTACGACGAAATGGCAGAAGCGCCTTACGTTTGGAACCGTACTTCGGGCAAGCTGATCACATTTGATGATGACCGCTCAGTAAAAGCAAAAGGCGCGTACGTTCGTAGCCTTGGCCTTGCGGGTCTATTCTCTTGGGAAATTGATGCAGATAACGGCGACATCCTTAACGCAATGCATGAAGGCCTAGCGGGCGGAACAACAGATCCTGTCAACCGTAAACCAACCGCAGCAGCGGGCGCAGACCAATCGGTTGAAGGCCCAGCTTCTGTTTCTCTAGACGGTAGCGCTTCAAAAGACAGCGACGGCTCAATTGCGAGCTACGCTTGGTCACAAGTAAGCGGCACGGCAGTAACGCTGGCGAACGCTAATGCGGCTGTTGCAAGCTTCGATGTGGTTGAAGTCGCTCAACAAGAAGTACTCACGTTCAGCCTAACGGTAACTGATAATGAAGGTGCTACTGCAACTGACACCGTTGTTGTAACAGTAACCCCTAAGGACACAGGTCCAGTCAATACAGCACCCGTTGCGATTGTTTCAGCTCCAGCTGAAGTTAATGCGGGTTACGTAGCCGTGGTTGATGCTTCGGCTTCGAGCGATGCTGACCAAGACACATTAACCTTCACATGGGATGTACCTGCTGGTATTGATGCAACGGTTCAAGGTTCTTCAGTGAGCTTTGTCGCGGCGGAATACACGCAAGATATAACGCTGAACTTCTCTGTAACGGTCAGCGATGGCACTGATACATCGGTAGCGGCTACTTCAGTTAACGTTCTTAAGAAAACCACAGGCGGCGGTACGTGTACTAACGCTTGGGATTCAAGTGCGGTCTACACTGGCGGCGACCAAGTGACTCAAGGTGGTAAAGTTTGGGAAGCGAAGTGGTGGACAACCGGTGAAGATCCAACAACGACAGGCCAATGGGGCGTGTGGAAAGAGATCGGCCCAGCAAGCTGCTAACTAAAAATAGTGCTTAGTTAAATACTGACTAAGCATCAACTAAATCCCTAAAACAAAGGCCAACCAGATACTGTCTGGTTGGCCTTTTTATTTATGTTTTCTGAGCTTTGAGCTTACGATCTTTTTACTGGCGTCCTACTGACTTGCGCTCGTTATACCAATCACAGTAAGCAAGTGTTCAAAAATAGCGCAGGAAAAAAGCTTGAGAACAAGGCTGCTCTTTTCAATAAATAGTTTCGATGAGTAGTTATTCTACAATCAAAAAATCTAACGACGTTATCGAGATTTTTAACAAGCTAGGGTGAACAGTTATTTACTACGATTGGTATTAGACTTAGCCAATCAAGTTATCAAAGCTCTCGAATACTTGTGGGCACTTCATTACTCGCCCGTGACCCTGTCCTTGAGTCGCAATCAAGGTAACGCGACCCATTTCATTAGCAGCGCGCTGAGACACATCAAACTTAGTAAACTTGTCTTGCTCGTCATGAACAATGATCGTTTGAGACTCACGAAGCGCCAGCTTTCCATATGGATCAACAGACTGAATTGGATAGTTAAACTGCTCTTCCACTTCACCCACGACCGCCTCAAACAACTTCATTGAGTAACCAGAACGCGCCACGCTGCCAAATAGGTTTTCTAGATAATCCAACACAGGTGCAATGAGCAACAGCGGCTTGTTTTCCAATTTAACGTGCTTACACTCCAACGCAGAAGCGGTACCCATGCTGTGACCGACCAAACCTGCCACTTCACCCACCGAATCTAGAACAGCTTCTAAACCATTCACAAACGCTGGGATATGACCATGTACGCCATCACTGCCACCATGAGCAGGATGGTCGTAAGCCATTGCAGTAAAACCTTTAGCAGCGATGTGTTCCATTAAAGGAAAGAACTGACTCGCGGTGCCTGACCAACCGTGGGTCAGTACCCAAACGGGCCCCGTACCCAAAGAGTAAGTTTTCAAAACACCATCACGGCCTTTGATTTCACTTTTAATCAAACCTTTTGGATCGGCATTCTTTTGCTCGGTACGCATCGGAGTGAGCAGCAGTTTACGTGCCGTTTTCTTTGCATGACTCGGCGCTAAAATGTAGTGCAGATTGGTTGTAGCGCCAATCAAGCTACGCTTGAAGCTGAATTTGTTCGATGTATTGAAATAGATTTTGTCACTCATGACCGTTCCTTGTATCGCCATCATTATTGGCGGATCGAGCTCGGCCCTAAAAATCGAACGACCGTGCTATTTGTTGATATAAAAAATGGCGCTACTGCGATTTATCATCGCTTACCACCACTTCTCTAAAATTTTGTTGTAAGCCTTACTTCAGCAAGACTCACATGATTTGCGAGTTAACCTGCTGTATGTATTAAACCGCTTTCCAACTGGCTACCAAACGCTCGACACCACTCCAAAAATGAGTGTGGCTCGCTTGTTGTCCTCGTAATGAGTAGAACAAGTTCGCACTTAAATAGAGACCGTATAACTCGAAGGTTGCCTGTTTCGGGTCTAAATCGGCTCTGAATTGTTTGCTCTCAACCGCTTTTGCTACTTGAATCGTCAAGTAATCAATCCACACTGAAATGGTTTTCTGCAGTGCCTTCTGAATCACAGAGGTTTCGCTGCCTGCATCTTTCCAAGCATCAATAAACATGCAGCTGCCTTGGAACGAGTGGTTCCAGCCCAGCCAGTTATCGAGCAGTTGTTTCAGCTTGGCTTCAATATCACCGTCGCCCAACTCTCTCGCCGGAATGATGACTCTTTCAGTGAATATGGCGTTGGAATATTCGAGTACAGAGAGTTGCAGGTTCTCTTTAGAGTTGAAATGCGCAAACAATCCACTCTTAGACATACCACACTGCTTGGCTAATTCGCCAATCGTCAAACTCTCAAGACCATTCTCACTCGCAAGTGCAAATGCATGGCTCAAAATATACTCTTTGGTTATCTTTCCTTTGCTCATTATTCACCAATAATAAATCTGATGCTTTATTTTTAGCACGTTCGTACTTTTTTTCAAGTTTTTTACTTAACCCTTGGTATTCATTTTGTATTATCAAAGAATTGTGGAAAAATGCGACAGTATTCAAAGGAAATTGAAATCGACTAACAAAGGAAAAAGAATGAACACACTTTGGGAACAGTTTGCGTTTTCGGCGTCAGTAACAGGCCCTATCTGTTTAATGCTGTGTCTCGGTGTGATGCTCAAGCGAATCGGCTTAATCAATGACAATTTCATTGATGTCGCATCTAAGGTCGTATTTCAAGTCACCCTACCCGCGATGCTATTTCTAAGCATTGTTCAATCGAATCACAACTTTTCAGCCAGTAGCGCGTTAGTGGCGTTTGGCGTCATCGCAAATTTTATCTTTTTCTTGTTCACGATTTTCTCAACCAAGTTGGTATTCAAAGGTTCGAAAGATCAAGGTGTGATTGTCCAAGGTGGATTCCGCGCTAATACCGCGATCATCGGCCTCGCCTATGTGGCTAATATCTATGGCAACCAAGGTGTGGCATTGGCGGCTATCTATGTCGCATCCCTAACCGTGCTGTATAACATTCAAGCCGTAATTGCACTGACACCCAAAGGCAAAGACACCGGCGCTAAAGCCATTAAAGTAATCGTCAAGTCGATTACCAAGAACCCATTGATCATCGCTATTTTCTTAGCGGTCGTCTTCTATGCACTTTCGATTCCTATCCCAAAAATGGTCACTGATGCTGGTCAATATTTTGCCAACATGACGTTGCCTTTAGCACTGCTGTGTACCGGTGGGTCGCTCGATATCAGCTCGCTCAAACAAGAAAAGTTATCGACGTGGTTTGCCTCTAGCTACAAGTTAATTGCCTCACCGTTACTGATTACATTGGCGGCTGGGTACTTAGGATTTGAAGGGCTCGATCTCGGGCTTATCTTCTTGATGAGCGCAGCACCAACAGCAGCGGCAAGCTACGTTATGGCTCGTGCGATGGGAGGAAACTCAACACTGGCGGCTAACATCATCGCGCTTACTACTGTTGTTTCTCTTATCACTTGTACTCTCGGTATTTTTGTACTTACTGCAATGGATTTAATATAGCTGCGACAGGCTTCAAATAATCAATACAAGCCTTAAAACAAAGGTCGCAACCCTTGATTTAGCGCTAACTGATTCAATAAAAAGGCTGTTAGATTCTACGAAAATTTTCTTAGAGATCTGATATGTCTTCCGTTCAACATACGCCTTCACAACACATCGCCAGTATCGAGTTAGGCCGAGTGATTGCTATCTTGGCGATCATTGGTTTACACGGTCAAATGGCACTCACTTATTGGCAAATAGATGAAGTGCCTTGGATCGGTTATGTACTCAACCAAACCGCTCGTTTTGCGGTACCTCTGTTTTTCCTAATTTCCGGTTATCTTATTCAGCCCAAGCTGACTGCCTCCCCGTGGCAAACCGTCATTAATTACTCTAAACCACTGCTTAAGGTTTGGTTAGCATGGAGCATCATTTGCTTAGTGATGCCATTCAACCTCGCGAAGGTAGAAGAGTTTGGTTACCTAGGTGAGCGCCAAGGCTATTGGGGTTTCTTAATGAACACGCCACTTAACTCTTTCTTAGAGGGTGGATTGGTTCATTTATGGTTTATTCCCGCTCTGGTTTGTGCAGTTTTGATCATTGCTTTGATAGTCGAAATGAAACTCGACAAACTGCTATTACCAGCGGCCATTGTACTTTACGTTTATGGTGTTTTAGCGGGCAGCTACGCAACGCTAACCGGGTTAGAAGCACCTTTCTTCACGCGTAATGGCCCGTTCTTTAGCACGTTAATGGTGACCTTAGGTTTCCTTATTCGTCAGAATCAATGGAAGGTGTCATCAACTAAAGCGTTGGGGTTATTAGCGTTAGGCATGTTGATTCATTTTGCTGAGGCATCATGGCTCACCACGTTCGACGTCGGATTCAACATGAATGATTTCTTGTTTGGTACGGCACTATGGGGAATGGGCGTATTTATGTGGCTTTTGGCTAATCCAAACATCGGCGACTATGCGTGGGTTCGCGCGATCTCGAATCGTATGTTAGGCATCTACGTTTGCCATTTGCTGATCATTATCGTGCTGTTCAATGTCTGTGGAGTTTTAGGCATTACGGAATTGGCAAAAGACGTTACGGTATTTTTTGGCACCGTATTGTTGAGCTTCGGGTTGGTTGTTGGAATCGAAAAAACACCACTGCGACGCGTGCTGCTTCGTTAGTGTTTGTGCCTAACATCATCAGCTAAATCAGTTTTAAAGAGTCACAAAAAGTAAAGGCAAGATAACGGATTATCTTGCCTTTATTTCATCATGTCAGTAATGAGACTGTGTCACTCGCTGGAGTGTTATCGGAACGCCATTGCGCCCTTGCCAACACCTTCATAAGCGACGATTTGTAGTGATTGGTTCTCTGCTAGGCTCGGTTCAACTTGATCCGCGATATAGCCAGCAAGTAATTCCACCGTGGTATCTGTCGGTAAAATTTCCGTCTCACTCTTAGCAATCGCTAGCTCAAATTCGCCTTGTGGCGCGGTGTAGCGGAAGCCATAGTGACTTTCATCATTAACACTGTTCGCGTTTTCACTCAGGTTAAGTGATGAAACTGAAACTTGGTCTTCTTTAGAACCTAAATAAATGTCTTCCCAACGCTGAGCAAATGCTTGTTCACGTTGCCCGTCACGCTGACCATCGACCACGATTTCTACTGGAGAACGGTGACCATGCGCGATGCGTTGGCAGTTGCCATCATGCTTTTTTAAACCATGGGTGTAGTGGTAGAACGCGCCATTAATGTTCTCATGACGTAGGGTGATCTCTAACCCTGTGATGTTACTTGGTAGGTTATCGCGAAGAATATTGTAAACGTGTGCGGTCACACTCTCGATGGTGATCGCTTCTGCATCAATGAGGCAATATGCTTCATCAGGGCAATGTAGATGAAGACTCTTGTCACCACGCAACACATCAACCTTAGAGTAGCCCGCTTTGCTCGCTTGAAGAACAATTGCAGCGCTCTGCATTGGCAGCAGCAAACGGTGATCAACATGCTCATCGACAAGCTGTTTGATCTGCTTTTTGACCTTGCTAAAATCCAGCACCATGCTCATTTCATTAAGTTCACCAGACATGGTGACATCTAAAATCCAACTATCTCCTACGACCCCTCTGTGTTCACAGATGTATGAAGAATCGATAACGGTAAGGTCTCTTACAAATAGGTTCAAGTTGAACTCCTTAATACTTTAATGAGATACGGGAGGCTGAATAATGCTCAGCAGGCACTTCGTCTCATTGATGTCTGATAAAATAGGACGGGCAGGATGTTACAACGAGCTAATAAAGTCCACCTTTTTACACCATCATTCGAGAAATGAACAAACTACGCTCAATTTCCGCTAAAACATAGGCCAGCCTGATGCCAATAGCCATATTGCAGGTAGGGATGGCCAGCGCTTCACGACGCATTTTGCTTTAGCCAAAGGCGCGGCGACACTCCGGCAACATGTTGAAAAGCACGTGAGAATCCTGAATAGCTATTGTAACCCACTTCATCAGCGACCCAATTGATCGGCTTATTTTGCAATAACAGAGATTGAGCAACAGAGACTCGCCACTTTTGCACATAATCTCCCGGCGTTTCACCCACTTCCCGTTTGAACGCTTCAATAAACTGAGTACGAGACATCGCGGCCAGTGACGCCATTTCGGCAAATAAACAATGCAAGGCTGCGACAAATGCCTGTGTTCCGTGTGAGCGCTAGACAAGCTCAACTCCCCCGCGCTCAATACATGAAGGTGGCCCTCTTTACCTTGTTGCGCGTTAAATGACGATACTCCACACAGGTTTCCAGAATAGAAAACGCCAGTGCGTATCGAGAAGTGTTCCATTAGTTGTGAAAGCAGATCCATGCATCCTCCGAACGATTCGCTTAGTTTTTAGTTCTTTTGTCCCTCTATAGACCGGACGAGTGGGCTAAATTATTTCAAACAAGATAACCAACACTGACAAGGAACTTGATATGTCACACATGAAATCGACCAGTCAAAAAATCACTCTAATGGCCGCGTTACTAAGCACCAGCTTTTCGTTAATGGCAGCAGACCTTGATATGAGTGTCGACAGCAATAACCTCGCAATTAAAGGCTATGATCCTGTCGCTTACTTTGCCAATGAAGGTCCAGTAAAAGGCACATCTGAGTTCACAGCGACCTATAAGAATGCGATCTATAACTTTGCGAGCAGTGAAAACAGAGATGAATTTCGAGCCAATCCAGAAGCCTATGCCCCTCAATATGGCGGTTACTGCGCGTTTGGAGTAGCCATGGGTAAGAAGTTTGAAACCGACCCTCTCGCTTGGAAGGTGGAAGATGGAAGATGGAAAGTTGTATCTGAACTTAGACAAATCGGTTCAGAAACGCTGGCTGGAGAATACACAAGAGTTCATCCAAGACGCCAACAGCAACTGGACAACCATCAAAACCGTAGAAGCCTATAAGCTCTAGCCTACAGCGCTTATCCATTGCCCAAGAATAAAACGGAAGCGACCGAACGCTTCCGTTTTCATTGGGATTTTCCCCAAAGAGGCCAACCCAAAGCGATTGGCAACACCTACTAAGTCCATTTCTATTCTATACTCCTAGCAGATAAGCTTTTCTTTTTATGGAAGAATAATGACATTACCTAAGATTTTGGTACTCGGCCTCTGCGCCCTATCGACACTGACTTATGCCAACCCATGGCAGTTCGTCAAAAGTGAAGATGGCATCATGATTGATAAAAGGCCACACAGCGAAGGCTTGGTCGAAATACGAGCACAGATGCAAACGCCCACCACTTACTCCGGTTTTTTACTGTTATTGGAAGACAGTGAGAACGTGCCAAACTGGATAGATAATGTATCGCAAAGCCGTGTGTTGATGCAGATATCTGAAGATGAAAACATCGTCTATACCCAATTCAAAGCACCGTGGCCTGCCAGAGATCGAGACATGGTGACCTACTCAAAATACAGCATCGAGGGTGGGCAGTTTGTTTTGTCGATAAAGGATGCGTCGAACTATTTGGCGAAAGAGTCGGGGTACATTCGAATCTACGATGTGGACGCACTTTGGACACTGCAACCGCTGACTAATGGCAATACCTACATCACCTACACCGCGTATGCGAACGCAGGGGGCATCTTGTCAAATTGGTTGATGAACAAGTTATCGATAGGCAGTGCACTGAGCACGTTTAAGGGGCTAAAAGAACAGTTACCAAAGTACCAAGGCCAACAGCACCCTAACCTGCCAAATGAGTCTCGCTAACGATACAAGTCGATAAGTAAATGGAGGCATTAAGGTTAAAGATTAAGGTCTTCTAGCGAGGTCGCGAGCTAAGATAAGCGCCAAGCCAAATACTTGAAGAAACAGGGCGATGTTCTTATAGAAAGCCATTTTCTCATCAAGCCTTTGGATTAACTCAACCAAGGTCAGGTTATCCAAATAGTAATCATCGATTCGAGTTCGTTGCGCTTCTTGTGCACTGTTTATCAGCATCATCAGTTTCGGTAAGTGAGCCAAAGAGATACTTGGCACTTCGCTACTCACCCAACGCCTAAGTTGCCCACGCAGTGCTTCGTCGAGAACCGTGGTCGGCTGCACCGTTTCTAGTTTATCAAGGTGAATCAAAATCGCTTCACGCTTGCGCTCTAGGGTTTCAATCGTATTCCAAGCAAGCTGTATTGAGTACACATTGCCGTATTTGCGATCGTTGTACTCCGCTTTCTCAGCTTCAATTTTATCGAGCACCAAGCTCGACATGACAATCGCCATGATGTTGAGTATCAAGCCTGCGAGGACAATCGCCCAAGCAGGAGGAAGACGCAACGCCATAATGCTCCCTAGAACATTTTATCAAAAGGTAGGTAAGCTAAGTTTAGGACAATCAAAGAGATCATGCAGATAAGCGTTAACACCATACCCACTTTTCGACCTTTGAAGTTCTTCGCTAAGATCCCTTTCGCATGAATCACACGCCCCAGAATAAACGCCACACCAATGACATGAATCAGCCACACACCGGCGCCATTCATCTCTAACAATCCCATCAAAATAACGGTGATTGGGATGTAATCCATAGCATTACTTTGTGCCGAACGTGCTATCTGTAACGACTCGACACCGCCATCAGCATGAGCAACAAGATTGATTCGCCTTTGCTTGATCACCTCTATTGCTAACCAAATCATTACGATCGTCAGCAAGGCTGCGTAAAGTGCTGTAACCATCATATTTCCCTATTATTTTGTGTTTACTCAGTGTTCTTTTCTATCTTTTCGACATTAACCGCCAAGATAAAATGATAATCACGCCCGAGCACTTGTAAGAGATCTCTCACACCGAACGTAAGAGATCACAATCAAGCTTCGCAGAAAATTCATAAAATACAAACCCAACCCCTTGTTTTGTATGAATCCACGCATATTTCTTTCGGTTAGTGAGTACATTTATTTCTTAGGGTGGATTGTGAGCAAAGCCTCTGCAGTGTTTAATACACATGTCGACAGGGAGTTGGCAGGAACAGGAAAAAGCCTAACGGATTAGGTATCTTCAGGATGAAGATTTGATGGCTTAGGATGAGTTATCAGCAAGGAAGTTATGCTCTAGGATAGAGTCGCTTATCAGGATGATGAGTTTGCAAGGACACCGCTAGGACGGCGATGAATTGGATAGGTTAAAGGATTTAGCCACGTCAAGGAACGATGCAGGGAGCACCAGTTACCTATTGAAAGATAAGTAACGCGCAGTAGCAGGATGGCTACGAAAAGAATAGACCCCGTTTGGTGAAAGCCAAACGGGGTTTCCTTTTTTGTAACGTCTGAAAGCTGTTCGCAGCTAACCGTTCAAAGTCACGTTACAAAATAATGTTCATCAAGAACATTGCACCTAACGCATTCAATACCGAAATCGCGATCATCACCGGGATGTAGCGACCTTCAGTACCAATTGGTCCCATAATACGGCCCATGTATTGCACCTGAGAGCCCATCAAGTAGATAGCTGGCGCCAAGATAGCTATATGGTTGCCGTTCAGAATACCTTGGTCAAACAGCGTGATAACCACGCCCACCGCGCCACCCATCGACATCCACGCACCGATCAATACCGCTGCCGCTTCGCCAGGTAAACCAAATACCGCCATAATTGGAGCAAATACACTGCCCATCAAATCCAGCGCACCCGTTATCTGCAATGCCTTGATGATCACAAACGCCATCAGAACATTCGGTACCGTAGAGGTAGTCGCAATAACCCAGCCTTTCTTAGCACCTTCAACGAAAATATCAGTAACCATTGGTTTCTTTGCTTTAACTTCGCTCATTATGCTACTTCCTCTTCCAGTTTTTGTTCTTTGTCTGATTTTGGTTTGTCTTCTTTGCCTTCAGTAATGTTGAGGTAAATACGGAACAGATTCGCGCCGACAAACTTAAAGATAAACATCACAGCGACAGCCAAACCAATTGACGATGTCACCGCTAAAGAGCCGTCCATCGCGGTTAGAGTGAACAGCACCGCACCTGAAGAGAAAAAGTTAACGATCGCCGCACCCGCCGTAAACTGGAACATGGTGAACACATCGGTTTCACGCTTAGTCAGATGTCCTTCGTCTTTCAGCTGACGTGTCATCGCTGCGCCAGCATCGGTACTTTGCAAAGAAGCGATCAGTGCCAAGCCTGAGTTACCCGGAATACCCATCAGAGGGCGAAGCAGAGGTGTCAGTAGTTTACGAGCCGCATCCAGTGCACCGTAGTGCTCAAGTACGTTGATCATACCCAGTGCAAACATCACGGTCGGAATAAGTGTCAAAGCAAAAATGAAACCGTCGCGAGCACCACTACCGCCTTTACCACGCAGTGACGTCGTTGCCGCTTGAATACCATCGGCCGTTTCACTCACATCGTAAGCGACCTTACCGAATGAACCGTTGAGCGTTGTAAAATCGAACACTCCATACCATTCATTGGACTGCATTAAGCCTGAAAAGAACACAATCGCGAACGCGAGTGCGATATAGCTGCCGATCGTGACTTTACGATCGGTTTTGGTTGGATTAGTCATAAGGACCTCTATACATCTCGCTTATATGGAACAGAACACGTATAGATAGTGCAAACTAATGAGCGAAAGGTTAATGACCAAAATCAAATAGCGTATCGGTTTAAATAAAAGAAGCACAGCAACATATAAAACTGTGATTTGGATTTAAAAGCAGGACCATACGCTAAATAAATTAGAATATTTCACATACAAAACTAAAAAATCTTGCTTCAACAGCGCAACCAAAAACGCACACAATCGCCACACAAATCTGGCTTCTAGTGAGAAGTTTTTACCTAGTGCGATCTCTGATAATGCTGTAAGAGATCTCTTACATTGTTTTTCTGGTCAATTTTAATTCGATTATAATACAGAGACTTAAAAAGTGATTTTGCTTCCAGAACGCAACCGTTTTCCCTTAGTTGATTGAGTTTTGAGCCAAGCGCAAACAGTGAGCCATTTTATAAATAATTTGAGCTTAATTCGAAATTTCAGCCCTCAGAGGTGCTATAGACTTCGCGCAGCCAATATAGAAGGAGAACGGTAATGACTATGGAAATGAGAACGCTTAAATATCAAGTAATGGGCAAAGGCATGTGGATCACTGCAACAGTATCTCGCGTAGTAGCGGACAAACTTGCGCTTGAATACCAATCCTATGGCTGGCCTGTTGAAGTATGTGCAGCAGAACAAACACTGACGTTTGATCTCAATGCTGCATAATGTTAGCAATTTCGAATAAGCTCTATCGGCACTGAGTCCGGTAGGGCTTTTTCTTGGTTCATCGCGGATTAGCGGGAACTAAAAACAAAAACGGTAGTAAGTGACATGG
>NZ_JBFSUL010000078.1:0-19788 GCF_041467395.1 Vibrio sp. 10N.247.310.98
ATCACTTACTACCGTTTTTGTTTTTAGTTCCCGCTAATCCGCGATGAACCAAAAATAAAGCCTTAGCATCTTTGCTAAGGCTTTATTAGAAACTCTGAGACGAGAGTGTCGCTAACTACATGATTTTCTGCATCACATCACCAATTTGAATGCTTCCCGCAAGGCTTGGCTGATCAATCGTGAGTTCCGCTTCGTTTTCGTAAACGCGAGAAACCGTTAGGGTGATGTCGCTTTGAGAAACCTTGTTGCGTGGCAAACCGCGTTGGTCGATAAACGAACCTGTGTGCCACAGTTGCAACTTGTCACCTTGTTGTACGCCATGCATTCGACCTAAATCAATGGTCACAGTGTTACCAAATACCGCTGCAACCTCTGGAAGGGTGATCTTACATGACACTTCCGATTCTAAGTCCAACATAATATTACGGCTAACACGCAGCATCATGCTGCCGTAGGTTGATGCCCAGAAACGGGCACTGCGGGTGTCGACTTCACTGGTCTTAGCAAATGGCCACTTTGCCACTTCACGATAGCTACGGTTGTAAACCTGATGTCCTGTTTTACCATCGAAGACTTGCATCTCTAACGCAAACTGGCGATTGATGATGTCGTCTTTCAACAGTTTGGACTCGATGGTCGCGGTTAAATCGGTAATGTCGCCACCAATGATGTATTGTGCGCCAGTGTCTTGGGCGATCATCTTGATCACTTCAGGTCGACGTTTGTCGATGTCGTAATTGGTCGTGCCAACGGAAACAAAGCTGCGAGACTCTTGCGCCAGCTGTCGATCTACGACATGACCAAAATCATCACCGATGTTATAGATTCTGCCCATTACAGCTTGCTGTGGGAAAGTCACATCGATGTTGCCGACCAAAAATGTCTTCTTATATTGGCTCTCATGGCAAGCATTTGCCGAAGGATAGATATCGATCCTTGCGGTGATCATTATATTGCCACTGCGTTTTTTCTCTTTTTCTACCAAGATGTAGCGCACTTCATGATTGGTAAATTGAAACTCTTTTTTGTTTGCGTCGAGGTAGGGCGTGAGGTTGGCAATGCTACCAATGTCGGCTCCTGAGAACTGGATCGCTTTATATACCGCGTCTTCCAGAGCATGGACCCTTGCCGTTTCCTCTGACGATACGATGGCTGCGGTACCGGTAACCTCATACCAAGAGGCATGAGCACTGAAGCTTATGGTTATCAGTGAACTTATTGAAAATAAGTAAGAAATTATTTTTTTCATCTATTCGTTACCAGTTGGGTATAAATATTGCTTAACAAATAACTATAAGCTTGAAGCTGACTTAAGTGCGTTTTTCTTAATCTGAACCATTAATGAAAAGCAAAGACTGTTCCAACATTGTAATCCATTGAAAAGAATAATGGTGAGAACATATTGGAACAGGGAGCACTAAACCTATCTGGAGATAAGATAATGAAAAAATGGCTCGTAGTAATGAGTGTCATGTTGTTGACCTCATGCGCTTATTCGCCAATCTATAACGGCAAGTCTGAATATTCAGGCAGTCAGTTTATGTTGATGGATAGCCCTCGTCATACCATGGATTTCTTCGTGGAAAGTATGACCGAAGATCTGATCATTTCGAATACGAGTATCTCAGCAAGAACTCCGATAGCGATTACGTCGTTTGTTGACCTGCAACACATGGACACAACGAACTGGCTAGGAAACTCGGTATCAGAAGGTTTCATTCATCAGTTTCAGCGTCGTGGCTTCAAGGTTGTTGATTTCAAAACAACAGGTTCTATTCAAGTGACTCATCAAGGTGACTTTGCGTTAAGCCGCGATTGGAAAGACTTAGCTCAAGAGCAAGACGTACAGTATGTACTGACAGGCACCATGCTTCGCCAAGAAGGCGGTGTACTAGTAAATGCTCGCGTTGTTGGCATGCAAACTCGAATTGTAGTAGCGACGGCACAAGGCTTCTTACCTGCAGACCGTATTGGCCGTGACCTAGATACTCTCAACAGTATTCGAACTCAAGATGGCGTGATCATTCGTTCCGATCCAACGATCAGTCAGCCTTATACTGTTATTCTTCGCCCTTAGGAGTTCGAGATGAAGAAGTTAATGTTTGTTGTTGCCGCTTTATTGCTTGTTGGCTGTCAGCCATTGCAGAGCATGAGACCTGATGATTTCTTAGTGGCTGTTGGCTATGCGAGTATCAGTGAGCAGAAAGGTCGTAACGACGAAGAGAGACGTATCCGCGCGATGAGAGCCTCTAAGATCGATGCTTATCGTGAGCTTGCTGAACAGGTTTACGGCATGCGAGTAAGCGGTCGAGCAGAACTTGAAGATCAACGGCTTGGTACAGAGCGTACGTCAGGTGCGGTTGATGGTGTTATCCGTGGCGCAGAAGTGGTGCGCAGTTACCCTGTGGGTGATAGCTACGTAACAGAGCTTCAGTTGGATATTCGCAAGATGGATCAGCTACGTAACTACGGTGAAGTTCAGGCAGTACCTGAGAAGAGACAACAAACACTGTTCTAATTTCGGTGTTCGAATTGAATATTCAGTGATATTGGCTGCTTTCGTTTTCCAGATGGCGTATCGGCAACCAATAACTAATATGAATGTAAAAGCGGCAAGTATGAAAATACTTGCCGCTTTTTTGTTTATCGATTTTGTCAGGGCGTTCAAAGGCTGATTAGGTGTTTTAATAAAAGATAACGACAGGAATAGTCTGAGATACAGATAAACGGTTAACAAGGGGTATTACTGAAGAGGAAGAGTTAACTTAACTAGGCTTTTACGTTGGTTCCCAGCGTAGAGATAGTATGCGTTTGACCACCGGCATTGTAGGTCATGCCAATTTTTCCGTGACTTTGCTGCATCATATTGCTGAGTTTTTTGAAGCTAAGGTGCGCTCGATTTAAGGCTTCGCCATTCACAAGGTTCGCTTGCTGGCAATCGTGCACTATGGACTGGATCTTAGTGACTAACTGAGCAAGTTCAGGGTTCTCGGTCAGTTCTGAGATATTGGTATGGGCTGCGATTCGCTGATCGGTTGATCTTAGTTGTTCAACTAGGACCACTTTTTCTTTGGCGATTCGCTCAATATCGTTTGATTGTCGGCTCGTAATAGCGGTTTTCTCTGAGCTTAGTAATTCAGATAAGGCTTTGGCATTTTGAAGTTGAAAATTAACTAAATCTGCTAGTGCCGCCATAACGTAAACCTATTCATAACCTCGTGTACTTTAAGACAATAACTTCAATCAAAAGTTAGTGTTTTCTTAAAGGCCTTTTAATTCATCTTCGAACTTGATCATGTTGTCAGCCAGTTTCTCTGGATCGACAGTGTATGAACCATTCGCAATTGCTTCTTTGATCGCTGCTACTTTCACAGAATCAAAGCTTGGCTGTGCTGCCATATCTTGGTGGAGCTGACCAATCGCTTTGCCTTGTTGGCTCAGTGAAACCGCATCTTTGCTTGCTGGTGATTTAGTTGATACATCAGAGCGTGATGCCTCAGAACTAGAATCAGAGCGTACTGCTGATCGGTTAGTGGTCGTTAGGGTTTGCCCTGAACGAATATTATCAATGCCTGCCATAGTTAAGCCTTTTTCTTCAAAAATGGGAACCTGTACAGTCAATATCGACCAAGGGTTCGAATACTTTAGCAATTTTTAGCTCAATAGTCGAAAAGGGACAAAACACCGCAGCCGTTATATTTGGCGTTAGAGTTGAGGGTGAAATCGCTAACGATACCGTCAATTTAGAAGTAAAGAGTTAAAAGTAAACCGTGACTTCAGACATGCTGGTAACAATCCCTTCAATTATACGCTGTGATTTATCATTTTTCACTCTTACTTGATCACCCATAGAGCCATCGGTAAGCGCAGTTCCTTTGGTGGTAATGGTCATGCCACCTTTTACTGCCTGTATGATAACCTTCTCGTTTCGGCACACGACACAGATATCACCTCTTTCTACAACATCGCCCGGTCTTAGGTTCTTTTTTACCTTAGCGCCGATGACCTGATGTGGAGCTGTGAAACCTTGGCGACGAAACTTGTTAAGAGAAATCATAGCGGTGGTGACATCGTATTGACCGACGATTTCGCCTCTCGCGAGTGAGCGAGTGGTGGTGACAAGAGGCACCGACATCGAAAGGCGCACCGGTACATAAACTCGCCACTCATCAGGAACACATTGCACTAAAACCGTAATACTGCTGCGGGTATTGGTGGTCGTTGAAGCGCTGGTCTCTAAAGGCACTGGGCAGTCTGTCGCTTTGATTCTTGAGTCAACATTTGCTGAATTAACAAAGAGTTCGCCACCTTGTGGCTGCTCAACTGTATCAAGGATATGTTGCTCCGCTGCAGACTGAATCATCTCAATTTGTTCTGGGGTCGCAGCTTGTACAAAAAAACTAAACAATATTGATAAAATGCCGATAAACTTAGCGACAGTTTTAAAAGTAGCTCTACACATTGCTATGGAAAGAGGTGGCAAATTTGTTTTATAATACGTCATTCCGTTTCTCTGGTGGTTCGTAGCCTGCAGTAGACTAACACTTTTTATACAAAAAAGTTTGATATGGAGATGAGCTCATGACGGGTATTCTTGATTCGGTGAATCAGCGTACGCAACTCGTCGGTCAAAACCGATTAGAATTACTAACCTTTCGCCTAATGGGGCGTCAGCGTTACGGCATTAATGTCTTTAAAGTAAAAGAAGTGCTGCAATGCCCTAAGCTGACAAAGATGCCAAACTTGAACCCACTGGTTAAAGGTGTAGCACACATTCGTGGCCAAACGATCTCTGTGATCGACTTGAGCTTAGCGATTGGTGGCCGTCCTACAACGGATATTGAAAAGTGTTTTGTGGTTATCTCTGAGTTTAACCGAACCATTCAAGGTTTCTTGGTAAGTTCAGTTGAGCGCATTATTAACATGCACTGGGAATCGATTCTTCCGCCGCCAGATGGCGCAGGTAGAGCTAACTACCTGACAGCGGTAACCAACATTGATAATGAATTGGTAGAAATTCTTGATGTTGAGAAGATCCTTGCAGAAATTTCTCCTGTTGATGAAACAATGGACAGCAAGATTGCTGAAGATATTGCGAAAGTAGAACAAGAGAAAGAACTGGTTCGCCGCATCTTGATTGCTGATGACTCGACCGTTGCTCGTAAGCAGGTTCAACGTGCTATTGAGTCGATTGGTTTTGAAGTTATCTCGGTGAAGGATGGTAAAGAAGCCTACGAGAAGCTGATACAGATGTCATCAGAAGGCAGTATTTACGATCAGATTTCATTGGTGATTTCTGATATCGAAATGCCAGAAATGGATGGATACACGCTGACTGCTGAGATTCGTCGTCACGCCGAACTTAAAGATTTATACGTAATTTTACACTCATCGTTGAGTGGTGTATTTAACCAAGCCATGGTTGAGCGTGTTGGAGCTAACTCCTTCATCGCTAAATTCAACCCAGATGAGCTTGGTGCAGCTGTAAAAGCTGCGTTAACTAACTAAAAGAGACATTAATGACTGCTATAACAATAAGTGATCAAGAGTATCGCGATTTCAGCCGTTTCTTAGAATCTCAATGTGGCATTGTATTAGGTGACAGCAAGCAGTATTTAGTGCGCAGTCGTCTAAGCCCATTAGTAACGAAGTTTAAGTTAGCTTCTTTGTCTGATTTGTTGAGAGATGTAGTAACAGGTCGAAACCGTGAGCTGCGTGTGGCTGCTGTCGATGCCATGACGACGAACGAGACACTTTGGTTCCGTGATACTTACCCGTTTGCTGTGCTTGCGGATAAGCTTCTACCGGAAATAGCGGCAAATAAACGTCCTATTAAGATTTGGTCTGCGGCAAGCTCTTCAGGCCAAGAAGCATACTCAATGGCAATGACGATTCTTGAAACTCAAGCTCGTAAGCCAGGTATGCTGCCAAATGTATCGATTACCGCAACTGACATCTCAGCAAGTATGTTGGATATGTGCCGCACTGGCGCTTACGACAACCTTGCATTGGGACGTGGACTTTCTCCAGAGCGCCGTCGTACTTTCTTTGAAGATGCGGGCGATGGCCGTATGAAAGTGAAAGATAACGTCAAGCGCATGGTGAACTTCCGCCCTCAGAACCTGATGGACAGCTATGCATTGTTAGGCAAGTTCGACATTATTTTCTGTCGTAACGTGCTGATTTACTTCTCGCCTGATATGAAGTCAAAGGTACTTAACCAGATGGCAAATAGCCTGAACCCTGGTGGGTACTTACTATTGGGCGCGTCTGAATCGTTAACAGGCTTAACCGATCGTTTTGAAATGGTTCGCTGTAATCCAGGCATCATCTACAAATTAAAGTAACGAGCGGCACCGATATTAGGTGTAAGGTTACCGTCTAAATTTAAAACCCAGCCAAGTGCTGGGTTTTCTTTTTCCTGCTTAAGCTATATCTTTAAGTCAGAGTGACATTCCAATTTACTCTATTTTTTGGCTTGTTTATTGCAAGTTTACCCACGAGTAACCTGTAAAAGCATTGATAGACCGCCTTGTTTCAAAAGTTGGTATATATATTGCTTTGGTTATTTCATAACAGTCAGTTCTTGAGTTGAGGTTTACATGGCTATTTCTTTTGACAATGCTTTGGGCATTCACCAGCACACAGTTGGTGTACGTGAGCGTAACGCTGAGGTGCTTTCCACCAATATCGCGCAAGCAAACACGCCTGGGTATAAAGCAAAGGGATTAGACTTTAAGAAATCACTGCAAGCGGCAAGTTCTGGGGCAAGCATTGGTCTTAGCCGTACAGATGGTCGGCACATTTCTGCCTCAACAACGGTGAACGGGGAAACGAAGTATCGCATTCCTACCCAACCTGATACAGGAGATGGCAACACGGTTGATTTGGATTTGGAAAGAAACCTTTTCATGCAAAACCAAATTAGGCATCAAGCCTCTCTCGACTTCTTAGGAAGTAAGTTCAAGAATTTAACTAAAGCGATTAAAGGGGAATAATTAGATGAGTTTATTCAATGTATTCAATGTGACTGGTTCTGCGATGAGTGCTGAATCTGTTCGTCTAAATACGACCTCGAGCAACCTTGCGAACGCGGACAGTGTAAGTAGTTCTGCTGAAGAAACTTACAAGGCTCGTCACGCAGTGTTCGGCGCTGAGTTAAATAAAGCACGCAACAGTGGTCACACTGTGCCTGTGAAAGTATTAGGTATTGTGGAAAGCGATAAGCCGCTAAGCGCGGAGTACAACCCGGATCACCCATTAGCGAACAACGAAGGCTATATCTACAAGCCTAATGTCAACGTTATGGAAGAAATGGCAAACATGATTTCGGCATCACGTGCGTACCAAACAAACGTACAGGTTGCTGACTCGAGTAAACAAATGCTGCTGCGTACGCTGCAGATGGGTCAATAAGGATAAGGAGGTAGCACATGGCTGGAATCAACAACAATGTTGGTCAAAGCGGCTTGTCCTATGTTGACCAGCTGAAGAGTCTTCAAGATGGCGCTAAAAAGCCCGACGAAACAACAGGTAAGCAGGATCTTAAACAAGAAGACTTCTTATCTTTGTTGACTAAGCAACTAGCACAACAAGACCCTTTCAAGCCGGTTAGCAATGACCAGATGATTGCGCAAATGGCTTCATTTGCGACCGTAGATGGCATTGGCAAAATGAATACACAGTTTGAAAGCTTGAATTCATCAATGACCTCTAACCAAGCTCTTCAGGCCTCCTCTTTAGTTGGGCGTGATGTATTGGTTCCTGGTGCGGCAG
This sequence comes from Vibrio sp. 10N.247.310.98, assembly GCF_041467395.1. Lineage (NCBI taxonomy): Bacteria > Pseudomonadati > Pseudomonadota > Gammaproteobacteria > Vibrionales > Vibrionaceae > Vibrio > Vibrio sp. 10N.247.310.98. Next base: position 7,777 of record NZ_JBFSUL010000078.1, read on the forward strand.
GTGTAAAACCCGGTGATGGCGGTATGGCGGCAATGGTTAAGCTTCCTCAGGCAATGGACAATGTAATGGTCCGTGTTGAGAACGAAGTTGGCCAATTGGTTCGCACATTTGATATCGGCTCTAAACCATCTGGTGATACACGTGTTGAATGGGACGGAAAAGACGAAGACGGTAACCCATTGCCGGCCGGTAAATACAACGTGAAAGCGTCGGGTTTGCTGGATGGCGAGAACACAGAGTTCCAAGTTTCCAGTTATGCGAACGTGAACAGTGTGCTTCTTGGTAAGGGCGATGGCAACGTACTACTCAATCTGGCTGGTTTCACATCGCCAGTACGACTTGCTGAAGTACTAGAAGTTGGTAAAGCGTAGCTCTTTATTGAGTGACTATGCTAGCTAGATAGATTAGGAGAATAATGGAATGTCATATGTAGCTTTAAGCGGCCTATCCGCTGCACAATTAGACCTGAATACAACCAGTAACAACATTGCGAACGCGAACACATTTGGCTTTAAAGAGTCTCGTGCCGAATTTGGTGATGTTTACTCAAGCTCGTTGTTCACTAACGCAAAAACGACGGCAGGTGGCGGTGCGCAAGCTAGCCAAGTGGCGCAACAGTTCCACGAAGGTTCAAGTATTTATACGAACAACCCAATGGACTTACGTGTAAGTGGTACAGGTTTCTTTGCAGTATCGAAAGACCGCATGGTGCCAGAGATTAACGAATTAACGCGTAATGGTGCATTTCACCTAAACAAAGACAACTACATGGTTACCGCTAATGATGAGTTTCTTTTAGGTTACGATGTTGATCCAAACTCGGGGGAAGTTCTTTCTTATGCGCCAAAGCCTCTCGACATTCCTGCTGAGTTTGGTAAACCAAAACAGACAGAAAACATTGAAGTAGGGGTTAACCTTCCTGCAAACGGTGATCTTAAAGACCCGGCTGCATTTAACTTCAAAGATGCTGATACTTATAACCGTGCAACGTCTTCGACGGTATACGATTCTATGGGTCAGTCTTACAAGTTAACGACTTACTACCTCAAAGATCAGACTCAACCAAACACTTGGCAAACGTACTACACCATGTCAGATGAGAACGGTGAAAAGCCGGTCAACATTACTGGTGGTGATGCGACGAATGCACAAGGTCATGTTGGTCACACAATGAAGTTCAACAATGACGGTACGTTAGCAAGCCTAAACAATGGTCAGCCGATTAACTCGGAACCACTGGGTGCTGGTGCGAACCCTATTGACTTGAACGGTGCTGATCCAACTCAAGTGCTTAAGTTTGGTTTAGATTCTTCAACTCAGTTTGCCGCTCCGTTTGAATTGACTAAGTTTGATGAAGATGGCGCGACAACAGGTTTCTTAACAAAAATCGATTTCGATGAGTACGGCAGTGTTCTAGGTACTTATTCAAATGGTGAAAACGTGATGCTTGGCCGTGTAGGCTTGGTTCGTGTACCAAATGAGCAAGGTCTGGATAAGAAAGGCGGTACTCAATGGGATTCTACCAACGACTCTGGTGACAAGATCTGGGGTGAATCGAACAAAGGTTCATTTGGTAGCATCAACAACGGCTCGCTAGAGCAGTCGAACATCGATATGACTCAAGAACTGGTTGATTTGATTTCTGCTCAACGTAACTTCCAGGCGAACTCGCGTTCTCTAGAAGTACACAACCAGCTACAACAGAATATTCTTCAGATTCGTTAATCGTTTAAAGCGTTTGAATCATCTGCGAATACCCAATTCAATGTTATTGAATTGGGTATTGTTGTTTGTCTTTTTATTTGCCGCCCCTATTGCCGCCCGGTAATGCCACTGGCAACAATTCTTCCTCAATGATCCTTTGATGATCACCCTTCTTGTTCGTTTTCTATTTAAATTATTGATAAATAACAGTTAAAAATATTGGCACAGTGTTTGCTTTATTAGCCCCAGAAGATGATTTTTGGAGCAAAATTATGGATCGCGCACTGTTTCTTGCCATGAGTGGCGCTAAGCAAAATATGCAAGCTTTGCAGCTACGTGCAAACAACCTTGCCAACGTAAGTACAACGGGTTTCCGTGCTGATTTAGCACAGGCACGTTCAATGCAAGCGTATGGCGAAGGCATGCCTACTCGTGTTTTCAGCATGACAGAGCGTCCGGGTCATAATTTCGCTCAGGGTAGTGTGGTTACTACTGGCCGAGATCTAGACGTTACCATTCAAGGTGATGGTTGGATTTCAGTGATGGACAATACTGGCCGTGAAGGTTTAACACGTAACGGTAACCTAAGGGTTGACCAAAACGGTTTACTAACCAACGCAAGCGGTCACTTAGTGCTTGGTGAAAACGATGCACCAATCACGCTGCCAATCCCAATCAGCAAAGTAGAAATTGGTACAGACGGTACGATTTCGGTGATTCCTCAAGGCGCTCCAGCTGAAGAATTGGCCGTGGTTGATCGTATTAAGCTTGTACGTCCAGACAACCAAAGTTTGTTTAAAGACACGAATGGTCTATTCCGTTCGAAAAACCCAGATCAGGCATACGAAGCAGATGCAGCGGTAACGTTGCTAAAAGGTGCTATCGAAGGCAGTAACGTAAATGCCGTAGGTGAAATGACCAGCCTAATTGACTTACAACGTCAGTTTGAAATGCAGGTCAAAATGATGAGCACAGCAGAGGAAATGGACAAGTCGTCTGATTCACTGCTTCGTATGAGCTAATAGAATTTAAAGGACATTGCTATGCATCCAGCATTATGGGTAAGTAAAACGGGTTTAGACGCCCAACAAACCAATATCTCAACGATTTCGAACAACCTTGCCAACGCCTCGACCATTGGTTTTAAAAAGAGCCGCGCGGTATTTGAAGATCTGTTCTACCAGAATATTAATCAACCGGGTGGTCAATCGTCTCAGAATACTGAGCTGCCAAGTGGTTTGATGCTGGGTGCCGGTTCTAAGGTCGTCGCGACTCAAAAAGTGCACACTCACGGTAACGCACAAACGACATCTAACAGCCTAGACATGATGATTGAAGGCGACGGTTTCTTCCAAGTTGAAATGCCAGACGGTGAAACAGGTTACAGCCGCAATGGTCAGTTCACACTGAACGGTGAAGGCGCGATCGTAACGTCGGGCCAAGGTTATCCTCTACAACCAGAAATTGTGATTCCTGAAGACGCGATCTCGGTAACGGTTGGTAACGACGGTGAAGTATCGGTTCGTCTACGTGGCGAGCAAAACAACGTCGTGGTTGGTCAAATTACCATTACTGACTTTGTAAACCCAGGTGGTCTAGAGCCAGTAGGTCAAAACCTTTATTTGCCAACTGGCGCGAGTGGCGACCCACAAGAGGGTGTACCGGGTTTTGATGGCCTGGGTAACATCCGCCAATCGATGCTAGAAACATCGAACGTAAACGTAACCGAAGAGCTGGTAAACATGATTGAAGCTCAGCGTGTATACGAAATGAATTCGAAAGTTATCTCGTCAGTAGACAAGATGATGAGCTTTGTTAACCAACAGCTGTAATTGGTTTATTCGCCGTTTACTTTTTTAATTAATCTATCTGTTTTTGCTAATTGACCCATTTACCACTGCCTGCTGAGAGTATATCGCCATGAAACGTATTTTTTGTTTAGCCCTGTTAGCTTCGATGACTGGTTGTACAGTACTGGATCCAATTGAGACGCCAGCACAAGAGAACGCGACCACAGTGGTTGATGCGGTTGAAGGCGATAAGTCGGCAGAAGAAAGTTCAGGAATTATCGACACGCTTCGTGGGCGAACCGATCCAATTGCTGGTGACCCTGCATGGGCGCCAATCAACCCCAAGCAGAAGCCAGAGCATTATGCAGCGGCAACGGGCTCACTGTTTAATGTGAACCACATTGGCAGTATGTATGACGACTCAAAGCCTCGTGGTATTGGTGACATCATCACTGTAGCGCTAGATGAGAATACTCGAGCGACCAAAAAAGCCAACGCAGACATGTCTAAGTCGAATGATGCATCAATGGAGCCGCTGGCTGTTGGTGGTCAAGATCTGACGATCGACAAGTACAACTTCTCTTATGATCTGAGTAACACCAATACTTTTGCTGGTGATGCGTCAGCCAACCAAAGTAACAGCATCAGCGGCTACATTACCGTTGAAGTCATCGAAGTATTAGCTAATGGCAACCTAGTGGTTCGTGGTGAGAAGTGGATGACACTGAACACCGGCGATGAGTACATCCGCCTAAGCGGTACCATCCGTCCAGACGATATTGACTTCGAAAATACCATTGCTTCAAACCGTGTTTCTAACGCACGAATTCAGTACTCAGGGACTGGCGTACAGAAAGATATGCAAGAGCCTGGATTCTTGGCACGATTCTTTAATGTATCTCTGTAGAGCTTGATAGGACGACGACATACTGACAGCCTCTATCACTGAGCCACATTTAGCTAAGCTATTATAAATTAAAGCAATACAGACAGGTTACTCAATGAAAAAACTGACACTCGTACTATTCGGCATGCTATTTCTTGCCACCAGTGCCCATGCTGCGCGAATCAAAGACGTGGCAAAAGTGGCGGGTGTTCGTAGTAACCAACTTGTCGGTTATGGTTTGGTCACGGGCTTGCCGGGTACTGGTGAGACAACTCCCTTTACCGATCAAACATTTAACGCAATGCTGCAAAATTTTGGCATCCAATTGCCGCCCGGCACTAAGCCAAAAACCAAAAACGTCGCGGCTGTTATTGTGACTGCTGAACTGCCAGCATTCTCTAAGCAAGGCCAAGAAGTTGACGTAACCGTTTCTTCTATCGGTTCAGCAAAAAGCCTTCGTGGTGGTACCTTGCTACAGACCTTCTTGAAAGGTCTAGACGGTCAAGTGTATGCGGTCGCGCAGGGTAACTTGGTGGTAAGTGGCTTTAGTGCACAAGGTAACGACGGTTCTAAGATTGTCGGTAACAACCCTAACGTTGGTATCATCTCTAGCGGTGCGACGGTTGAACAAGAGATCCCAACGCCATTCGGTCGTGGTGACTACATCACCTTCAACCTAATCCAATCAGATTTCACAACGGCTCAGCGTATGGCTGATGCGGTTAATAATTTCCTAGGCCCACAAATGGCTTCAGCGGTAGACGCAACTTCAGTAAAAGTTCGTGCACCGCGTGAAATCAGCCAGCGTGTAGCATTCTTGTCGGCTATCGAAAACATCGAGTTCGACCCTGCTGAAGGCTCTGCAAAAATCATCGTCAACTCTCGTACAGGTACGATTGTGGTTGGTAAGCACGTTCGCCTAAAAGCGGCGGCGGTCACCCACGGTGGTATGACGGTTGCAATTAAAGAAAATCTAAACGTAAGCCAACCGAATGCATTCTCTGATGGCCAAACGGTAGTGGTCCCTGATTCTGATATCGAAATCACGGAAGGCGATGGTAAGATGTTCAAATTTGAACCTGGCCTAACGCTGGACGATTTGGTACGCGCAGTCAATGAAGTGGGCGCTGCACCTTCTGATTTAATGGCAATCCTTCAAGCACTGAAACAAGCGGGTGCGATTGAAGGCCAATTGATCATTATCTAAGGAATAAAGCATGATTAAGAATAACAATGACATCGGCTTTATTCACGACATCGGTAGTTTAGACCGTCTTCGTCAACAAGCGGTAAACGGTGAAGAAGGTAGCGAGAAAGAAGCATTAACCGCGGCGGCAAAACAGTTTGAATCGATTTTCACCTCGATGTTGTTTAAGTCAATGCGCGATGCTAACTCGAGCTTTAAGTCGGATATGTTGAACAGCCAGAACGAGCAGTTCTATCGTCAGATGCAAGATGACCAAATGGCGAGTGAGTTAAGCGCTTCAGGTTCATTAGGTCTTGCAGATATGATCGTGGCTCAACTAAGCGCTGGCCAAGCAAGCGATACGTCTGAAGAGAAGGTTCGCAGTGAAGGCTTTGATGCTTCATTGCAAAGACCGCAATATTCAGGCCGTTCGGAAGAGCGAGCGTCAGACGTTCAACCTGCGCAAGCAGCAAAACAGCCAGTATCCTTTGATTCTCCAGAATCGTTTGTGACCTCAATGAAGCCTTACGCGGAAAAAGCGGCAAGTGCGCTTGGTGTGGACTCGTCTCTTCTATTGGCACAAGCTGCCCTTGAAACGGGTTGGGGTTCTAAAATGGTTAAGAACTCTTTGGGCAACAGCAATAACTTATTTAACATCAAAGCAGATAGAAGTTGGAAGGGCGATAAGGTCGCGACTCAAACTCTTGAGTTCCATGGCAAAACCGCCGTTAAAGAGTCAGCTTCCTTCCGTTCTTACTCTAATTTCGAAGATAGCTTTAATGATTACGTGAAGTTCTTGAACGAAAATCCAAGATACGAAACGGCGCTACAGCATCAAGGCAATTCAGAGAATTTCATCAAAGGTATTCATCAGGCTGGTTACGCAACTGACCCTAACTATGCAGACAAGGTTTTACGAGTTAAAGCCAAGATTGATGAGATGAACTAGCGTCATAAATCAACATAGAGAGCTTGCTACTGGCAGGCTCTTTTCTTCTCCGCCCCTTCAGTTCTTACGCGTAATCCATAGTTATCTCCTTACACTTCAATAAATTATCGTCTTTTAATTTCCTGTTGTTTGTGTTGGCACACATATTGCATTTATCTTAGTAATATACGGTTGTAGTTAATCAGTTCATTCTGGTTTTGTTAAGTTTTTTGGGGGCATTATGGCGTCGGATCTTCTGAATGTAGGGGCACAAAGTGTTCTTACGGCTCAGAGACAGCTCAACACCACAGGTCATAACATTTCTAACGCTAACACAGAGGGCTATAGCCGCCAGTCTGTGATTCAAGGTGTGAATGACCCGCGCCAGTACGGTGGGCAATCCTACGGTATGGGTGTACATGTGGAAAATGTTCGCCGCTCTTGGGATCAGTTTGCCGTCAAAGAACTTAACTTATCGACAACCAATGCCGCCAACAAAGGCGATACCGAAGCCAACCTCGATATGCTGTCGAGCATGTTGTCGTCGGTCGCTTCAAAGAAGATTCCAGAAAACCTCAACGAATGGTTTGATTCCGTTAAGACTCTCGCCGATACCCCAAATGATGTGGGTGCGCGTAAGGTCGTGTTAGAGAAAGCAGGCCTTGTAACTAAAACCTTGAATGAATTTCATGAAACAGTTCGTCAACAGTCTGATTCTACGAATAAAAAATTAGATATGGGTATCGAGCGAGTTAACCAACTTGCGTACGAGATCCGTGATGTTCAGCGTTTAATGATGCGAACTCCTGGGCCTCATAATGACCTACGAGATCAGCATGAAAAGTTGATTAATGAGCTTTCTGGTTACACCAAAGTTACGGTGACACCACGCTCAAATGCCGAAGGGTTTAATGTCCATATTGGTAATGGCCATACCTTGGTCTCTGGTAGTGAAGCGAGTCAGCTGAAGATGGTTGATGGCTTACCCGATGCACATCAGCGCCGCCTAGCGATTGTTGAAGGTAAGTCTTTAAAACCGATCACCAGCAGTGATATCGACGGAAAAATCGGCGCCATGCTAGACATGCGTGACGAACATATCCCAGCAATCATGGATGAGCTTGGTCGTTTGGCGACCGCGTTTTCATATGAGGTCAATAGTCTTCAAGAACAAGGTTTGGATCTTAACGGCAACGTAGGTAAGGACTTGTTTACCGACGTGAACTCAGAGCTGGTGGCAAAATCTCGTGTCACGGCTAGCGGGCAATCGAAAGCCGATGTTGCGGTATACATTGATGATACTTCTGCCTTAAAAGGCGGTGAGTATGGACTGAAATACGATGGCAGTGATTATGTCGTGACTAAGCCGAACGGTGAGACCGTTAAGATGGCGACCGACTCTAGCGGTAGTGCTTTTTATCTTGATGGCATGCGAGTGGAAGTACGTAACCCTCCTGAACTAGGAGAGAAACTGTTACTGCGTCCAACGCGTAATTTTGCTGCGCAGATTCATATGGAAACCAAAGACCCGAAAGACATTGCTGCGCAAAGTTATGAGGCATCGACCACGTTTGCCAAGGGTACAGCGGGATTTAAAATCCTAGAAGCAGGTCAACTGCGTGAGTTTGAAGTGATTGTCTCACCAAAAGGTGAGCAGTTTGCTGTGACGGATCCGAAGGGTAACATTTTAATGCAGCCTCAACCGTATCCGCCACAAGGGCCAGTGACCATCAACGGTACAACGTTTGAGCTCACACCCGGTGCGGTGGCAAATGATAAGTTTACGGCAAACCTTGTCCCATCAGAAGGTGACAACGGTAACCTGCGTAAGCTACAAGATCTTCAAACAGGAAAGCTGTTGAATGATGGTGAGTCTACGATTTTAGACCTTTACCACAACTTGAATACTAATACGGGCTTGAAGTCTTCAACGGCAAATCGCCTGAGTGATATTGCGACATTAGAAAAACAGTCGGCTCAAGAACGTATTGCTTCTATCTCGGGAGTAAACCTCGATGAAGAAGCGGCAAACATGATGAAATTTCAGCAAGCGTATATGGCTTCTTCACGCATCATGCAAGCAGCCAACGATACGTTTAACACTATTTTGGCTCTGAGATAGGAAGGTATAAATGTTGAATCGTATCTCTAGCTTCCATAATTATCAGTCAGTACAAAACGACTTGCGCCGTCAAGAGAACAAGGTGCATCACAACCAAGCACAACTTGCTTCGGGTAAGAAGTTACAGTCGCCAAGTGATGACCCATTAGCGACGCACTATTTACAGAACATTGGTCAGCAGTCAGAACAGCTTAAACAGTATGTCGATGCGATTACTCTAGTCAGAAACCGTCTTGAGCATCATGAAGTATTGGTTTCTAACACTGAAGGCTTTGCTGATGAAGCAAAACGAACCGTGATGGAAATGATCAACGGTGCGCTTTCTCCGGAAGACCGTTTAGCTAAGAAGCGTGAAATTCAAGAACTGGCGAATAACTTCCTGCATTTAGCCAACTCTCAAGATGAGTCGGGTAACTACACGTTTGCAGGCACTAAGCCGAAAAATCAGCCTTTCTTTCGAGATAACGAAGGGAATGTGACATATCAAGGTGATGACTACCAACGCAAGATGCGTGTGGCAAGCAGCTTTGAAATGGCAATGAATGATCCGGGCAGCAAGATGTTTATGGAAATAGACAACCCGTTCGGTGACTACGAACCTCAGTACGAGCTTGAACCTGCGTCTGAGTTATTGCTCGGGCGTGCGACCAACAGCGATGAAGATGGGTCTACTTATAAAGTGACGTTTGTCGACATGCAGACGGGCAATTTCGCTTATCAGCTTGAAAAAGACGGCGCAGTGGTTGCGGCAGAAGATTTTGATCCTTCGACAGGCATTGTTTATGAAGGGCTGAATATTCAAATCAAAGGCCAAATCACTAAAGGTGATTCGATCACCTTAGAACCACGAGAGACTTTCTCTATCTTTGATACGTTCAAAGAGGCTGCTGAGCAGGCTGAAAACCCGGTATCGGATGCATCAGCAACAGCGAAACTGCACCAAGTAACTGAAGAGTTCCACGCTGCGTTTATCCATTTGACCAAGGCAAGAACCGATGTTGGTGCACGCTTGAGTACTTTGGATATTCAAGAGCAACAACATGAAGATTTCAAGTTGTCTTTAGCAAAAGCAAAAAGCAACTTTGAAGACTTGGATTACTCGAAAGCGATCATTGAGTTCAATGAAAACTCTCGAGCACTACAAGCTTCTCAACAAGCGTTTGGCAAAACCAAAGACCTGACCTTGTTTAACTATATTTAATGATCAATCGGTATTTAATGGTGGCTTGTCGATCACCATGGCGTTGATTCCTTGCCGTATGTGCTATGCCATACGTGCGAATGACGCCACAGTTTGCCGCTTTTTTGTACGAAGCATGATGTTTCTAGAATAGCGGCAAAAAACGGCAATAAGGAAGGTGAATGTTTTTCATCTTCTAATAGTAGAAAATCATAATTGCGCAGTGTTGTTTGTAAGCTTCTGATTTTTAGATAATTAAAAAATTATTTATATGATATTAAACTTGGCATACAACTTGTATCTGTGTTGGTTATAAATGATTAATACAGATCTTAAACCTTGTATAGGGTTTATCGAGTAATACACGGTCAGTGCTTATCCATATGAGAGTAAAGCTGGCCGCTTCGCAGAAACTTTGCGAACTCATAAGGAGAGCAAAATGGCTATCAATGTAAGCACTAACGTATCTGCTATGACAGCACAGCGTTACCTGAATAAAGCATCTAATGACTTAGCGACTTCTATGGAGCGTTTGTCATCTGGTCACAAGATCAACAGCGCGAAAGATGATGCGGCAGGTCTGCAAATCTCGAACCGTCTAACCGCTCAGTCTCGTGGTCTTGATGTGGCAATGCGTAATGCCAACGACGGTATTTCGATTGCTCAAACAGCAGAAGGCGCGATGAACGAATCGACTAACGTACTACAACGTATGCGTGATCTAGCGATTCAATCATCAAACGGCACTAACTCGCCGGCAGAGCGTACTGCACTGAACGAAGAGTCAATGGCACTTCAAGATGAGCTTAACCGTATTGCGGAAACCACATCGTTTGGTGGTCGTCGTCTACTGAACGGTTCATTCGGTGAAGCTTCATTCCAGATCGGTTCTAACTCTGGTGAAGCAATGATCATGGCTCTGACAAGTATCCGTGCAGATGACTACCGTATGGGTGGTACTACGTTCGATTCAGAAAACGCGAAAGATAAGAACTGGGAAGTGCCGCCAACAGCGAGCGATCTTAAGTTCGAATTCAAAACCAAAGCGGGTGAAGACATCGTTTTAGATATCAATACCAAAGCGGGCGATGATATCGAAGAGCTTGCGACTTACATTAATGGTCAGTCTGATCTTGTGAACGCATCGGTTACTGATGATGGTCGCATTCAACTGTTCGTTGCTGAACCTGACCTTGACGGCCCAATGTCTATCTCTGGTGGTCTAGCGTCTGAGCTAGGTATTAAGAGTGAAGGCCGCGCAACATCGGTTCAAGATATTAGTTTGATGAGCGTAGCAGGATCACAGAATGCTATTAGCGTGATTGATTCTGCAATGAAATACGTAGATTCACAGCGTGCTGATTTGGGTGCAAAGCAGAACCGTCTAAGCCACAGTATTAATAACTTGGCAAACGTACAAGAGAACGTAGACGCTTCAAACAGCCGAATCAAAGATACGGACTTTGCGAAAGAGACGACGCAAATGACCAAATCACAAATTCTGCAACAAGCAGGTACTTCGATACTTGCTCAAGCGAAACAGTTGCCTAACTCTGCGATGTCACTATTGCAATAGTTATTGGTTGAACTCGCTGCTCGTGTTCAGACGTGAGCCATGCAGCAAGGGAAACTGGCAAGCATACTTACTATTGAGTGTTTAGCTCTCTCATCTCTCACCTGCTATCCATTTTTACAGTAAGAATGCAACGGCAAGTCGGAAATGTGTTCATTTCTCGATGATCTCCACACAGGCTCTGACGCGCCAACTAGCCCCGGTTCTCTCAAAGGAAAAGGGGCTTTTTCCTTTCTGTATTTCTTGTTTTTGCTATTTACTTTCCTGCGAATTTTCTCGCTCTACCTTTTTCAAATCTCTATTTGACTGTTCTTCTTCACGATAAATAATCTCATCTATTACACAAGATCTGCCTAACTCGGAGATCTTTGGCGATTGATCATTTCTCCACCTTGAGCCATTTAGACGGCGGTTCGTACGCTTTCTGAACAGATTAAGATCTTTTTCCAATTGAAATCTATCGCTGTATTAGAAAATGATGAAAATTAAGTTGTTGATAAATATTAGATTAATATTTTTTTTGTGGTTTTTTGAAAGTTTTTCTAAAGCTTCTGATTTTCGCGCCGTTATTAAAAGTAACTTTGAGAGAACTACTTGGTTTTCCGAGACGTCGGAAACCGCTATACCGGAAAATCAATTGGAG
>NZ_JBFSUL010000079.1:0-19563 GCF_041467395.1 Vibrio sp. 10N.247.310.98
ATATCACTTACTACCGTTTTTGTTTTTAGTTCCCGCTAATCCGCGATGAACCAAATAAAAGCGTTACTCAAAATTTAGATATAAAAAAACCGGCCTAGGCCGGTTTTTTTCGTTTTGCGTTGTAATCAAATTTCTATTAAAGAGCTTTGATTGCAGCAGCGAAACGAGACTTATGACGTGCAGCTTTATTCTTATGAATAAGGCCTTTAGTCGCCATACGGTCAAGAAGTGGTGTAACTTCTACAAGAGCAGCAGTTGCAGCTTCTTTATCACCAGCTGCGATAGCTGCGATAGTCTTTTTCATGTAAGTGCGCATCATAGAACGACGGCTAGCATTGTGCTGGCGACGTTTCTCAGCTTGGATAGCGCGCTTCTTAGCAGATTTACTGTTTGCCAAGGGTCTAACTCCCAAAAACTTAGTTCGGTGACAATTTAAGGGCGAGGACTATCCCTCATTAGCGCTTAATTGTCAAATGATTTGTGCAAAAACCAATCGTAGCCAAACAAACTTTGGTATGGAAAGGTCATCGCGGTTAAGATGGCGGGGATTCTAACAGCATTTTTAGACCAATGCTAATAAATATGCTTCTTAGGACAGGATAGTATTTATCCTCGCTTGAAAGTAATCAACCAGTGTCAGAGGTTTCTGTGAGTAAACGACTATTAAAGTCAGGCCTGATTGTCAGCGCAATGACTTTTGTTTCCCGTGTATTGGGGCTAGTACGTGATGTAGTAGTAGCAAATTTGATGGGGGCAGGAGCGAGTGCCGACGTATTTTTCTTCGCTAATAAAATTCCTAATTTCTTACGTCGACTTTTTGCAGAAGGTGCGTTTTCTCAAGCGTTTGTTCCTGTATTAACGGAATATCACGCCGCAGGTGATAAAGATAAGACACGAGATTTAATTGCTAAGGTGTCGGGTACGCTCGGGGTTTTAGTTTCTATTGTCACCGTTATCGGAGTATTGGGCTCTGGCGTGATCACCGCGATGTTTGGTGCAGGTTGGTTTATCGACTGGCTAAATGATGGCCCATCAGCGCCAAAGTTTGAGTTGGCGAGCTTTATGCTCAAGATTACCTTTCCTTATTTATGGTTTATTACCTTCGTTGCTTTATCCGGTGCGATTCTTAATACATTAGGTAAGTTTGCGGTCTCTTCTTTTACCCCTGTGTTCTTGAACGTGATGATCATAGGCGCTGCATGGTTTATCTCACCTAATTTAGAGCAACCAGAAATTGGCTTGGCCATTGGTGTGTTTCTTGGCGGCTTAGTCCAATTCCTTTTCCAAATGCCTTTCTTGATCAAAGCGAGTGTGTTGGTTAAGCCAAAGTGGGGCTGGAGAGATCCGGGGGTGGTTAAGATCCGCACATTAATGATCCCTGCTTTGTTCGGTGTATCGGTCAGTCAAATCAACTTATTGTTTGATACCTTTATTGCCAGCTTCCTCGCAACAGGCTCTATCAGTTGGTTGTACTACTCAGACCGACTGCTTGAATTTCCTCTCGGTTTATTCGGTATCGCGATTGCGACCGTGATTCTTCCTGCTTTGTCTCGTAAACACGTAGATGCTCAAGGGGAAGGGTTCGCGCATACCATGGACTGGGGCGTGCGCATGGTTTTGCTGCTTGGTATTCCTGCGATGTTAGGTCTTATCGTTTTAGCTAAACCAATGCTGATGGTGCTATTCATGCGCGGTGAGTTCTCTCCACACGATGTACAGCAGGCATCGATGTCATTGGTAGCTTACGCATCAGGCTTGCTTAACTTCATGTTGATTAAAGTTTTAGCTCCGGGTTACTACTCTCGCCAAGATACCAAAACACCGGTTAAGTACGGCATTATCGCTATGGTGACTAATATGGTGTTTAACGCGATCTTTGCTTATTTCTATGGTTATGTGGGTTTGGCGATTGCGACGGCACTGTCTGCTTTTGTGAATATGGCATTGTTATATCGCGGATTACACCTTGCGGGTGTGTATCAATTAACTAAGACAACCTTGTTGTTTAGTGCCAAATTGATTATCTCAGGTGTGGTGATGGTAGCGGCTATTTTATGGCAGCTGGATAATATGCAACATTGGCTTGAATGGAGCTTCAGCCAGAGAGCGCTGACATTAACAGGCTTGATTGGACTTGGTGGCTTTGTTTATATTGTTTCGGTACTGATTTTAGGTATCCGAGTAAAACATTTAAAAGCAGCGACAGATTAATACTGATTAGTATATAATCCGTCGGTTTCACACAATAAATGATGCAAATAACAGGTTTTAGCTGATCATAATGGAACTGATCCGAGGTATACACAATATTAAAGCGCAGCATCATGGCTGTGTATTAACCATAGGTAACTTCGATGGTGTTCATTTAGGACATCAAGAGGTTCTGAGTCAGGTTTCTAAACAAGCTGCAGCATTAGGGCTACCTTCTGTTGTCATGACGTTTGAACCGCAGCCTATGGAGCTGTTTGCCCGAGATAGAGCGCCAGCACGTTTAACTCGCTTACGAGACAAATACGTGCAACTGAGTAAGCTAGATATCAGTCGCTTATTGTGTGTTAATTTTAATCAGTATTTTGCAAGTTTATCCGCGGAAGCATTCATTAAGGATCTTTTGGTTGATAAGCTTGGTGTGAAGTTCTTGGTGGTTGGTGACGATTTTTGCTTTGGTAAAGGTCGCACTGGCAATTTCGCTATGCTCAAAGAGGCGGGCGAGAAGTACGGTTTTGAGGTGGTAAGCACCCAAAGCTATTGCTTAAACCAATTACGAGTAAGCAGTACTGAGATACGAAATGCATTAGCGGTCGATGACTTGGCTGCAAGTGCTACCATGTTAGGACGTGATTACAGTATTAGTGGTCGAGTGTCCCATGGTCGAAAACTAGGGAGAACTATCGGTTTCCCTACCGCTAATATTCCATTAAAGCGTTGTGTCTCTCCTGTATCGGGAGTGTATGTTGTTGAAGCATTGGATATCGACGGTGTTCCTGTCGGTGGCGTTGCTAATATTGGACAACGACCAACAGTTAATGGGGTAAGGCAGCAACTAGAAGTACATTTTTTTGACTTTAAAGCCAACTTATATGGTAAACAGTTAGAAGTACGACTTTTGCACAAACTGCGCGACGAGATAAAATTTGAATCGTTCGACGCACTAAAGAATCAAATAGAATTGGATGCTGAAGCCGCAAGGGTGTGGCTGCTTCAGCTAAAGAATTAATCGGATGATTCCACCGATTAACATAATGTCTAACTTCGCCCAATATAACGGAATTAAGAATCGATGAGTGATTATAAAGATACCCTGAACTTACCAGAAACAGGGTTCCCAATGCGCGGCAATCTGGCAAATCGTGAGCCAGAAATGCTGAAGCGTTGGTACAAAGAAGATCTTTACGGCGAAATCCGTAAGGCAAAGAAAGGTAAAAAATCTTTCGTACTGCATGATGGCCCTCCATACGCGAACGGCGACATTCACATTGGCCACGCGCTGAATAAGATTCTTAAAGACATTATTATCAAATCTAAGACCCTTTCTGGTTTTGATGCTCCGTACATCCCTGGTTGGGACTGTCACGGTCTTCCAATCGAGCTAATGGTTGAGAAGAAGAAAGGTAAGCCTGGTCAGAAGATTTCGGCTGCTGAATTCCGCGAAGAGTGTCGTAAGTACGCTGCGGGTCAAGTTGAAGGTCAGAAAGAGAGCTTCAAACGTCTTGGCATCATGGGCGAGTGGGACAAACCTTACCGCACTATGGATTTCGGCACAGAAGCGAACATCATTCGTTCTCTAGGCAAAATCGCAGACAAAGGTCACCTTCTTAAAGGTTTCAAACCAGTTCACTGGTGTACTGACTGTGGTTCTGCTCTGGCTGAAGCTGAAGTTGAATACCAAGATAAAGTTTCTCCATCTATCGATGTGAAATTTACAGCAGCTGACGAAGCGGCACTTCTAGAGAAATTTACTCTAGCTGAAGGCCACGCGGGTCAGGGCGAAATCTCTATCGTTATCTGGACAACAACACCATGGACTCTGCCGGCGAACCGCGCAGTATGTCTACGTGATGATCTTGAATACGTGCTTATCCAAGTTGAAGCGAATGGCGACCAGCCTGCTCAACGTATCGTTGTTGCTTCTGAACTAGCAAAAGACGTAATGGATCGTGCAGGTATCGAGCACTTCCATAACCTTGGTTTTGCTACAGGTGCTGATCTTGAGCTTTCTCAGTTCAACCACCCGTTCTACGACTTTACTGTTCCTGCTGTTCTTGGCGACCACGTAACAACGGATTCAGGTACTGGTGTGGTTCACACTGCGCCTGGCCACGGTCAAGAGGATTTCGTGGTTGGTAAGAAGTACAACCTAGAAATCGCTAACCCAGTTGGTTCAAACGGTGTTTACCTGCCTGATACTGAGCTATTTGCTGGTCAGCACGTATTCAAAGCGAACGACTCTGTTTTAGAAGTTCTAAAAGAGAAAGGTGCACTTCTGCATCACCACGCTTACGAGCACAGCTACCCACATTGTTGGAGACACAAAACTCCAATCATCTTCCGTGCAACACCACAATGGTTCATATCTATGGATCAAGCTGGCCTACGTGCTAAAGCACTAGAGTCAATCAAGAGTGTTGAGTGGTTGCCTGAATGGGGTCAAAGCCGTATCGAAGGCATGGTTGAAGGTCGTCCTGAGTGGTGTATCTCTCGTCAACGTACTTGGGGTGTGCCAATTGCTTTGTTTGTTCATAAAGAAACAGCAGAACTTCACCCAGAAAGCCCAGCGCTTATTGAAAAAGTTGCGAAGCTAGTTGAAGAGAAAGGCATTCAAGCTTGGTGGGATGTAGACGCTGCTGAACTTATGGGCGCAGAAGACGCTGATAAGTACGAAAAAGTAATGGATACGCTAGACGTATGGTTCGACTCAGGTGTTACGCACTTCTCTGTTGTTGATTCTCGTGAAGAGTACAACTTCCCGAACGAAGAGCGCACTCACAGTGCTGATCTTTACCTTGAAGGTTCAGACCAACACCGTGGCTGGTTCCAGTCTTCTCTAATTTCATCTATCGCGATGAAAGACGAAGCACCATACAAGCAAGTACTAACACACGGTTTCGTGGTTGATGGTAACGGCCGTAAGATGTCTAAATCTATCGGTAACGTTGTTGCACCTAAAGATGTAACCAACAAGCTAGGTGCAGACATCCTGCGTCTATGGGTTGCTTCTACAGACTACACGGGTGAAGTTGCGGTTTCTGATGAAATCCTGAAGCGTTCAGCTGATGCTTACCGTCGTATTCGTAACACAGCTCGTTTCTTCCTAGCGAACTTGAACGGTTTCAACCCTGAAACTGACCTAGTTCCTGCTGAAGAGATGGTTGCACTTGATCGCTGGGCTGTTGGCCGTGCTCAAGCTGCACAAGAAGAGATCGTTAAAGCATACGGCGAGTACAACACTCACGGTGTAACTCAGCGTCTAATGCAGTTCTGTTCTATCGAAATGGGTTCTTTCTACCTAGACGTAATTAAAGACCGTCAGTACACAGCGAAGCAGGGCAGTCATGCTCAACGTAGCTGTCAGACTGCGCTTTACTACATCGTAGAAGCTCTAGTTCGTTGGATGGCACCTATCATGTCGTTCACTGCAGATGAAATCTGGAACGAGATGCCTGGTCAACGTGACAAGTTCGTATTCACTGGTGAGTGGTTCGAAGGTCTATTTGGTCTTGCTGAAGGCGAAGAGCTAAGCAACGAGTTCTGGGCTGAAATCCAAACCGTTCGTGGCGCAGTGAACAAGCTTCTTGAAGACGCTCGTAAAGAGAAAACAATCGGTGGTGCATTGCAAGCTGAAGTTACTCTATACGCTGACGACGCACTAGCGGCTAAGATCAACAAGCTAGAAGATGAGCTACGTTTCGTACTTATCACTTCTGCTGCGGTTGTTAAGCCACTGAGCGAGAAGTCTGATGCGGCTCAAGCGACAGACGTTGAAGGTCTATTCGTTGAAGTAGCGGCGACTGAAGCTGAGAAGTGTGACCGTTGCTGGCACCACACTCCAGATGTAGGCACTATCGAAGGTCACGAGAAAGTTTGTGGTCGTTGTGTGTCGAACATTGACGGTGAAGGCGAAGTGCGTAAATTCGCATAACCGCTCAGAGAAAGACTGAACTTTTTGTAAAAATCATAGCCCCAGTATCAACTGGGGTTATTTTTAGTTATAGGAAATGTGTTTAACCAAGTTGGTAATCAAGGTCACTTAAAGTGACTAACAATGAATACCAACTTCGTAAATACTAGGAATAGAAATGAGTGAAGTTTCGTTAAAACAATCTGGTGTGCGTTGGTTATGGTTGGCTCTATTAGTCTTCCTTGCAGATATCGGCATTAAACTTTTTGTCATGGACAATATGGGTTATGGTTGGGCAAACCGTATTGAGGTGCTGCCATTCTTTAACTTTTTGTACGTGCATAACTACGGTGCAGCGTTTAGCTTCTTGAGTGATCAAAGTGGTTGGCAGCGTTGGTTATTTACGGGTATCGCATTTGCGGTAACAGGTATGCTGACGTACTGGATGAGCAAACTACCAGCAACAGAGAAGTGGAATAACATTGCTTATGCGATCATCATTGGTGGTGCAGTAGGTAATGTGTTTGACCGAGTCGTACATGGCTTTGTTGTCGATTACTTAGACTTCTACTGGGGCACTTACCACTGGCCTGCATTTAACTTAGCGGATATGGGAATCTGTATCGGTGCTGCGATGATCATCTTAGATGGTTTCCGTAAGAAAGACGAAAGCAAATAGCTTGCTTCAAAGTCAGTCTATGACTCACAGAATAGAATAGCCCTAAGCGCTGTCGGTTGATTCCGACGGCGCTTTTTTTTATGCTTCAGTCAACAAGGAAGCAAAGCACAGCGCATCCTCAAATAATAAAGAAGTCTAAGGAAAGTAACGTGGCAGCAATTAAAAATGATTCAGCAGTAACTCTACATTTTACGATTAAAATGAAGGATGGTTCAGTTGCCGATAGTACGGAGAACATGGGCAAACCAGCGAAGTTCGTCATGGGTGATGGCAGCCTAAGTGAGAACTTTGAAGCGTGCTTACTTGGACTTGAAGCCGGCACTGAAAAGTCTATCGAACTGAAGGCGGAAGACGCGTTTGGTATGCCAAACCCAGATCATATTCACTATATGGATCGTGCTAAGTTTGTTGGCGACTCTGAAGTTGAAGTGGGCACTATCATGGCATTTTCAGGTCCTGACAGTATGGAAATTCCAGGTATTATTACTGAGATCGCAGGTGATTCAGTGACGGTTGATTTTAATCACCCACTCGCTGGTCAAGACGTTAGCTTTGACGTCAATATCTTAACGGTAGAATAACTCTCTTAACGTTAGAATAGCTGTCTTCACGCTAGAATAAGATAGCCTTACAGCTGTGATCTCACCCAGAGCTTCACTGTCTAGACGCTTCACTGTAGAATGCGAACCTCGCTGACGGCGAACTCTATAGAAGCAACCTTAGTACCGCGGTAAATGATGAGCAATGAAATGAAAATAATGTTAGCTAACCCTCGTGGCTTTTGTGCCGGTGTCGATCGTGCGATCAGCATCGTAGAGCGTGCACTCGAAATGTATCAGCCACCGATCTATGTTCGCCATGAAGTGGTACACAACCGCTTTGTTGTTGAGGGGCTCAAGCAGCGTGGTGCTATTTTTGTCGAAGAACTGAGTGAGGTGCCAGACGACAACATCGTGATCTTTTCGGCTCACGGTGTTTCTCAAGCGGTTCGTAAAGAAGCGAAAGAGCGTGAGTTAACGGTATTTGATGCGACGTGTCCTTTGGTGACTAAAGTTCATATGGAGGTTGCTCGTGCGAGCCGCAAACATATGGAAGTGGTACTGATTGGCCACGCAGGTCACCCTGAAGTGGAAGGCACTATGGGTCAGTACGCGAGCCAAACTGGTGGTATGTACTTGGTTGAAAGACCAGAGGACGTACAGAACCTCGTGGTGAATGATCCAAGTAACCTGCACTATGTTAGCCAAACTACGCTATCAGTAGATGAAACTGCAGATGTGATTGAAGAGCTACGTCGAGTGTTCCCTGAGATTCAAGGCCCACGTAAAGACGACATCTGTTACGCGACTCAAAACCGTCAAGACGCTGTGCGTGAGATGGCGAATGACGTTGATGTGGTGATAGTGGTTGGTTCTAAGAACTCATCGAATTCAACTCGTCTAAAAGAGCTAGCTGAGAAACTAGGCACACCAGGCTACCTAACTGACTGTCCTGAAGACATTCAAACCGAGTGGGTTGAAGGGAAAAAGAAAATCGGTGTAACAGCCGGTGCTTCTGCTCCTGAAGAGCTGGTAAACCAAATTCTAGATCGTATTCGTGAGCTAGGTGCGACTGACGTTGAAGAGATTCAAGGTCGTGAAGAGAACATGTTCTTTGAAGTACCAAAAGAGCTACAGATTAAGCAAGTCGACTAATCTCTATTGATTGGTGACAAGATCGATGCGTAACACTATCGATTTGCAAACACTATTGATTTGTAAACAGCAGGAAGCCAACGTTGATACGTTGGCTTTTTTGATCGTGCTTTGGAACAAGGCGTCTAATTCTAACGCGTTACTGGAGACCGAGTTGCTCTTTTAAAGTCTTTAAATAACGACGACTCACCGGGACTTCAAAGCCAGTCAGGGTAATGATCTCTGCTAATCCATTTTCTAGCAGTTTGATCTCTTGGATCGATTTTATGTTGATCAAATACTGTCGATGACAGCGGATCAAATCGGTCTTTTCTTCCAAGATCTTAAGCGTTAGTTGCGAGGTTGCTGTTTGTGATGAGCTACGAACATGCACGCCACTGATATCAGAATAGGCGCATTCAACCGTTTGGCTTGCCATGATCACAATGCGGTTATGACCAATACACGGAATCTGCTCTAAGTGGCAGGGAGCAATCGCAGAGATGTCTTGTGCTGGCGCTTTCTGATTCTGCTTGATGACCTTATTCAGACGGCAAACACTCTTGTTTAATCGACAAGGTTCGACGGGTTTGAGTAGGTAGTCAAAGGCATTGTCTTCAAAGGCTTGAATCGCATATTGATCGTAGGCGGTCACAAACACCACATAAGGCATGGTTTCCGGGTCAAGCATGCTCAGCAATTCAATCCCAGTAACCTGAGGCATTTGAATGTCCAAATACACCACGTCAGGCTTGAGAAGGTTGATTTGCTTTAGCCCTTCAATTGCATTACTCGCTTGGCCAATGACTTCCACTTCTCCTGTTTCAGTCAGCAGCTCAATCAGCTCTTCGCGAGCAAAAAGCTCATCATCGATAACTAGTGCCTTTAACATCCTACAATCTTCATCTTGGTTCTATCCCTGCTTGGTTCACGCTTATCTTTTAAATGTCTGCTTCTAAATGTTTCAACTCGGAGCGATCCGTCTCCGAAAATACCATTATTTGAGTATAGGTATGATAAAGCTCATTCGAGTAAATTGCTGTGGTTGAGATTCTATTTTTAGTGCTGAATCTTGTCCAAAGAAATTAGTGAGTCGTTTATCAACAATTTCCATCCCTAATCCTACATGATCTTGAGATGGCTTCTGATAATTACCTGCATTGTCTTCAACGGTTAACTTGAACCCACCCTCGAAAGCCTCGCTAGAGATCTTTACTTTACCGCCTTCCAACATATTAGATATCCCATGTTTGATGGCGTTTTCTACCAGCGGTTGCAGGGTAAAGCTCGGCAATTGAGATTCATATAACTGCGGGTCGATATCCCATTCCACTTCTAGTCGATCGGTAAAGCGTGCTTTCTCTATGGTCAGGTAAGCGTTGACGTGTGCCAGTTCGTCTTTGAGCTTCACGGTGTTGATGTTCTGCTTTAGGTTGCTTCTAAAGAAGTGAGACAGGTGTTGAATCAACTCTCGAGCTTTATCTGGGTCACGACGTGTTACTGCGCTGATAGTATTAAGCGCATTGAACAAGAAGTGCGGGTTCACTTGAGCGTGCAGCAGTTTGATTTCTGCTTGTGTCAGTAGCGTTTGCTGCTGCTGGTAGTTGCTAAATAGGATCTGGCTCGATAATAGTTGAGCGATACCTTCACCCATCGACATATTGATAGTTGAGAATAGTTTCAGCTTTGGCTCATAGAGCTTGATGGTGCCGACCACTTCGTTACCCGCGCGCAATGGAATAATCAACGCAGAACCCAATTTACAATCCTGCGACAAGGAGCATTGGTATGGGTTCTCTTTGCCGTCAAGGTAGATGATGTCGTTCTTTTCCATCGAGGTGAGGGTACTTTGCGATGAAATAGGGGTATTTGGAATATGGTGCTCATCGCCAATGCCGACGAACGCGAGGATTTTTTCTCGGTCGGTAATCGCCACGGCACCAACATTAGTTTCTTCATAAACGATACGCACGATCTTTTGTGCGTTATCGGAAGTGAAGCCGCCATGCAGAATACCTACCGAACGCTCGGCAATAGTAAGTGCGCGGCGTGAGAAGGTGGCGGAGTATTTCTCGAAGATGGTCTTTCTGTCTTGGATGATGCTCATGAACAGTGCTGCACCCACAGAGTTGGCAATGATCATTGGCGCGGCAATATCGGAAACAAGCGCGTAGGACTGCTCAAATGGTTTGGCGACCGCCAGCAGAATCAGCATCTGAATGATCTCTGCAAACAGGGTTACCGAGAAAACCACTAACGGATTAAACAGTTGGCTGGCTTTGTTCTTTCTCACGAGATAAACGTGTAACAGGCCGCCAATCAAGCCTTCTGCTGTGGTTGAAATCGCACAAGCCAAGTCTGTGAAGCCGCCTAATGAGTAACGGTGAATTCCACCAGTAAAGCCGACGGCAAAGCCAACGACAGGGCCGCCAAACAGACCTCCCATTACCGCACCCATCGCACGCGTGTTGGCGATGGCATCATTGATCTGCAGTCCGAAATAGGTACCCATAATGCAGAACAGGGAAAACAGAACGTAGCAGCTGATCTTATGGCTTAAGCGAGATGAGATGCTCAACAAAGGGAGAATCAGTGGGGTTTTACTCAGCATGTAAGCAATCACTAAGTAGACGCAGGTTTGTTGCAGCAGAGAGAGAATGAGTTCCATATTTTCACCTATTGAGACGCTTGTTAAGTGTAAAGCTCATTGCTTGGTAACGGTAGCTTTGCTTGTGTTTTCGTAGGTTATATTCGCTTCCCAGAGTCGAAAGCACTAACGCCTGAAAACACTAAAGCCCATCACAGAGGACGGGCTTTAGTCTTAATTTCCACGAATCACTGGGTGATACGGGAGCAAGCGAAGTGTGTTTGGCTTGTTCTTTTGTCTCTCTATGAAGACGTGTCTCTTGTTCTCAAGAGTCTGAAAGAACTAGGCGGTTTTGGTGACGCCTTTTGCTTCTTTTTCTTCTTCATCAGCTAGGTCGATATCGCCTTTGCCTTTTGAAATTTTAATAACGTAAGCCGCAACACCTAGCGCACTCACCACACCAATGATGGTTGAGATTTGCATTGGTAGACCGAAGCCCAGTTGGCTGTTGTTCAGGATGAATGTGATACACACAGACGTCATGAAGATAGCTGGAACTGTTGTTACCCAGTGCAGTTTGTTGTGGCGAAGTAGGTAAGCTGAAGCTGTCCACAGCATCATTACGGCTGTTGATTGGTTAGCAAAACCGAAGTAGCGCCAGATGATACCGAAATCAACTTGAGTCAGGATGCCACCGATAACGAACAGTGGTAACGCCATTAGTAGACGGTTACGCAGTGTTTTCTGTTCCATGTTGAAGTATTCAGCAAGGATAAGACGGCTTGAACGGAACGCTGTGTCACCAGAAGTGATTGGTAGGATAACCACGCCAAGGAAAGCAAGGATACCGCCAAATACACCCAGTAGACCAAATGAAGCGCTGTATACTACGTTACCTGGGCCGCCGTTTGCAATTGCGTCAGACAGAGACTCAACCGAACCGAAGAAAGACAGAGCAAGTGCACACCAGATTAGAGCGATGATGCCTTCACCAATCATTGCGCCGTAGAATACGAAGCGACCGTTCTTCTCGTTTTCCATACAACGCGCCATCAGAGGAGACTGAGTGGCGTGGAAGCCAGAGATAGCACCACATGCGATAGTGATGAAGAGAGCAGGCCAAAGTGGTAGGTCATTCGGGTTCATGTTGGTGAACATGTCGCTGATCTCAAAGCCCCCCATGATTTGGTGTTCGTCAGATAGACCAATCGCAGTGATTAGGCCAACAGACATAAAGATAAGCAGTGCACCGAACAGTGGGTAGAAGCGACCAATGATTTTATCGACAGGGACAATCGTTGCGATGATGTAGTAAGCAAAGATGATAACAACCATCGTAGTTGCAGACATCGCGAAATCAGTTTGGTCGTTCACTAGGTTAGTGATCATACCTGCTGGAGCAGATACGAATACCACACCAACAAGAAGCAGTAGAACAATGGCAAAGATGTTCATAAAGTGTTTTGCGCCATTGCCTAGGTAACGTCCAGTGATGGTTGGAACCGAAGCTCCGCCATTACGGATAGATAACATACCTGAGAAGTAGTCGTGTACTGCACCTGCGAAGATACAACCTACAACGATCCAAAGCATTGCTGCTGGACCATAAAGGGCACCCATGATAGGGCCGAAGATTGGACCTACACCTGCGATGTTAAGCAGCTGAACTAGGTAAACCTTTGGTGTCGACATTGGAACGTAGTCCACGCCATCTTGCTTAGTGTGAGCAGGTGTTTGGCGTTTTTCATTGATACCGAAAATCTTCTCGATAAAGGTACCGTAAATAAAGTAGCCACCAATGAGTGCTGCGACACAGGTAAGAAACCACATCATAATTTGTTATCCCTGAATGTATTAATTAAGTCAGGGTGTATATTAAAGGAGTCGATGAGAAGAAACTTCCGCTACGAGAGTGAGTGGTCGAATAGCCAATTTAGCGGTGTTATAACTGATTTAGTGGTTTGTTCACTGTGCTGAGTGGCCGATATTTCTATCGAGAGGCCTATTAGCTCTATAGAGAGGTTGTTTGAGTTGGCTTAACGGCGACTATTGATTCTGAGTGGTCGGAATGAACCTAAAGTGGCGAACATTAGACAATAAGTGGACATCGATAGGCGTTCAGTGGAGAATCACCACAAAGGCAGCGCTTCGTCAGAAAGTGGTGAAGTAACAATATAAAGGATTGAAATGAAAAAAATAATCGTACTATTCGCCGTGGCATTTAGCCTTGCAGGATGCAGCGCCAATGTTCAAGATTTAGCAGCTGAAGGCAATTGGCAAGAGATTGGCTATCGTGATGGTATCAAAGGCCACACTCAGCGTTCGTATTCAGAGATGACTGAGCTTGGCGCAGTCGATCAAGCGAGTTACACAGAAGGTTATCACCTAGGTGTGACTGAATATTGTAATCCGAACCATGCTTATCAGATTGGTTTATCTGGTCAGGTGTATGAAGGCGTGTGTTCTGGTACGGAAGACGCTCAACGTTTCCGTATGGAATGGCAACGCGGCTGGGACGAGTTCTCAAACGACTATTAAGCCCAAGCTAGCCATAAAAAATTAAAACTAAAAAAAGACCAGTACCGCGTGTGTGCTGGTCTTTTTGTATGTCGTTGAAGTAGCTGTCTAAATGAGAAGCTACAAGCCAAATTAAGATTACTGATTATTCTCGACGGCTTTTCTCAAGAAGCCATTTTGCTTATCAAGCTGAGCCTTGGCTAACTCTAAATCTAGCCCTGTTAGAATCATCAAAATAGATAACTTCACATCGTAATCAGTCGCTTTAAGTGTCGACACCGCCAGTGCTTTATCGCACTCCGTTGCTTGGATAACGATACGAGCGGCGCGGGCAACCAACTTTTCATTGGTCGCTTTTACGTCGACCATAAGGTTTTGGTAGCTCTTACCAATGCGAATCATGCTGGCAGTGGTCAGCATATTAAGCACCAGCTTTTGTGCTGTACCTGATTTGAGTCGTGTTGAACCAGTCAATGCTTCTGGGCCAACCACCGGGCTAATTGCGATTTGAGCGATTTCAGCAATTGGAGAGTCAGGGTTACAAGATAATGCAACCGTTACTGCGCCAAGCTGATTGGCATAGTTGAGTGCACCAATCACGTAAGGTGTGCGACCGCTCGCAGCAATACCTACCACGACATCATTTTCTGAAAACTGAATCGCTTTCAGATCTTCAATGCCGAGAGTTAGCGAGTCTTCTGCACCTTCTTTGGCTTTTAAAATCGCCTCTGGTCCGCCTGCAATTAAGCCGATAACCATTTTGTCCGAAACACCGAAAGTCGGTGGGCATTCTGAGGCGTCTAACACACCTAATCGACCACTGGTGCCTGCGCCCATATAAATCAGTCGACCACCGTTTTGAAAGGCATGAGCAATTTTATCGACCGCTTTCGCGATCTGTGGCAGTTCCGCTTCAATCGCCAGCGGGACTTGCTTGTCTTGTTGGTTAATCTTTTCAACCACTTCAAGAGAGGTGAGCAGATCAATATCCATAGTGTCAGGGTTTCTCCCCTCCGAAACGAGGTGCGAGAGCGCTGATATGAGAGCGTCGTTACTCATAATGATCCTTAAATGGTGATTCTAAAATGATGGTTCTAAAGTTGTTTAGTTAGCACGATAGAGAACGCCTAGAGAGGCCGCTCTGCTTGCGCCAGTCACTTCTGGTAAATTGCTTGGCAGTTGATGAATATGACGTTGAGCAAGCCACGCAAAAGCCATCGCTTCCATGTAATCGGCATCCACGCCTTTACTGGTGGTTGAATCAACATCCCAACTTGGAAGCAGTTCAGACAGTCTCTTCATCAACAATGGGTTTCTTGTACCACCGCCACACACATACAGTGCAGGTTGGTTACCCAAGCGATAAGTCTCCACTTCATTGGCTATCGTCAATGCGGTGTATTCACAAAGCGTGCGCTGAACATCTTCTGCTGCAAGATCTTTAAATTCTGTTAATTGTTGCTCTAGCCAAGGTAGGTTGAATAGTTCTCTACCGGTACTTTTCGGTGGCATTTGAGATAGATAAGACTCATTTAACAACTGTTCGAGTAAAGCTTGATTGAGTTGACCTTTAAGCGCAAATTGCGCATCACGGTCAAACTTCTCACCCGTGTGTTTATCAACCCAAGCGTCCATCAACATATTGCCCGGGCCTGTATCATAACCAAGCGTTGGCTGATTAGGGCGCAGCACTGAAATATTCGAGATACCACCAATATTCAACACCACAACCGAGCTGTCTTGCGGGTGGAAAATCGTATGGTGGAAGGCGGGGACTAATGGCGCACCTTGTCCGCCTAATGCCATGTCTTTACGTCGAAAATCGGCAACCGTTTGAATCTGTGTTTTAGCGGCAATGATGTTGGCATCACCCAACTGCATGGTAAATGGCGAATCGCCTGTTGGCTGGTGGAACACTGTTTGACCATGATTACCTATCGCAGTTACAGAAGGTGCTGGTGTGCCTGACTTTTCGAGAAGTTGCAGAACCGCATCAGCAAACAGATGGCCAAGCTGGTGGTCGAGTTCGCCAATGGCAATCAAATCGGTTTTCTGACCAATACAAACTTCAAGCAGACGCGCTTTGAGGTCGTCAGGCATTGGGAACTCATCATGAGCAAGCAATGTGATGCGCGTATCTTCAATCGACACTAAGGCAGTATCAACACCGTCCATACTCGTCCCTGACATCACACCGATATACAGTTCTTTATGATCCATTTCTAAGCTCTTGCACTGCATTCTTAAAGTCTTCCACAGATAGGTTTAAAAACATTGTAAAGCAAATTTAAAGAGAATAATCTCGGGAAGTTTATGAAATTAGGTTTAATAAGGGATAAATATGGGACCGTTGTGGGTTGATGTTGCAGGCTACGAGCTGACAGCAGAAGACAGAGAAATTTTAGAGCACCCAACTGTTGGTGGTCTCATCTTATTTGCTCGAAACTACCACGATAGCAAACAGTTATCGGCGTTAAACAAAGAAATTCGTAAGGTAGCGAAACGTCCTATTTTGATTGGTGTTGACCAAGAAGGTGGTCGAGTTCAGCGCTTCCGCGATGGCTTTTCAATTATCCCAGCTGCTCAAGAATTCGCGACTAAGAATAACGGTGAACATTTAGCAGAACAGGCTGGCTGGCTGATGGCGGCAGAATTGATTGCCCACGATATCGATCTGAGCTTTGCGCCAGTATTAGACAAAGGCCATGACTGTAAAGCGATTGGTAGCCGAGCGTTTGGCGAAGATATTGATACTATTGTTCGTCATAGCAGCGCTTTCATCAAAGGCATGAAGTCGGTTGGCATGGCGACGACAGGCAAGCACTTCCCTGGACACGGTGGCGTGATTGCTGACTCACACTTAGAGACGCCATATGACCCTAGAGACGACATCTTTGAAACAGACATGGCAATCTTCAAGGCGCAAATTGAAGCTGGAATATTGGATGCCATGATGCCAGCTCACGTGGTTTTCTCTCACTATGATGATCAACCTGCGAGCGGTTCACAGTATTGGCTGCAGAAAGTATTGAAGCAGCAGCTTGGGTTTAAAGGCTTGGTGTTCTCTGATGATTTAACGATGGAAGGCGCTGCCATAATGGGTGGACCAGCCGACAGAGCGAAAGCGGCCTTGAATGCAGGTTGTGACATGGTGTTGATGTGTAATAAACGAGATGCACAAATTGAAGCTCTGGATAACTTAGCGATTCAAGAGGTGCCTTTAGCCAACTCATTGCTTAAAAAACACAGCTTTGATTTGTCGACACTTCACTCGGATGCTAGGTGGAAAGGGACCTCAGAGACGATTAAGCGAATGCTAGGCAGTGAGTGATAAATAAACACATAATAATTTTAGATAAGGCGATATGATAAATATCGCCTTTTTTGTATGTGTGATCCATGGTTTAAACCTATTTATCTCTTAGAGTGAGCTAAATTCAACGTGTAATATAAAATTTACAGTTAATGTTTTTTATTGTTTACACTTGCAATCGTTTTTTTAGCTGTTATTGTGTTTTTAAAGATTGTTAGCCCAAATGGAAATGTTGGGTGTAAAAATAAATATACAGGTTGAGTTATGCAGAAAAGTGAATTAAGCAATGTCAATATCATCGACGAACAGGTACTGATTACTCCTGAGGAGTTAAAAGCAAAACTGCCTTTGAGTGATAATGCTCGTCGTTTCATTCAAGAGTCTCGTCAAACTATCGCAAACATCATTCATAAGAAAGATCATCGCATGCTTGTTGTATGTGGCCCATGTTCTATCCATGACATTGAAGCTGCGAAAGAGTACGCGAAACGCCTAAAAGCCTTATCTGAGCAACTTAGCGATCAACTGTATATTGTTATGCGTGTTTACTTTGAGAAACCTCGTACCACTGTCGGTTGGAAAGGTTTGATCAATGACCCACATCTAGACGGCACTTTCGATATTGAGCATGGTCTGCATGTTGGTCGTGAACTACTTGTTGAACTCGCTGAGATGGAAATCCCACTAGCGACTGAAGCATTAGACCCAATTAGCCCGCAATACCTAGCAGATACCTTCAGCTGGGCGGCTATTGGCGCTCGTACGACTGAATCTCAAACTCACCGTGAGATGGCAAGTGGTCTTTCAATGCCAATCGGTTTTAAAAACGGCACCGATGGCAACCTAGGCACTGCAATCAACGCAATGCAGGCGGCTTCTTCTAGCCACCGTTTCATGGGTATCAGCCGCGAAGGTCAGGTTGCACTACTAACAACGCAAGGTAACCCAAATGGTCACGTGATTTTACGTGGCGGTAAGCAGACGAACTACGATTCAGTATCGGTACACGAATGTGAGCAAGAGCTGGGTAAATCTGGTTTAGAGGCAGCGCTAATGGTCGACTGTAGCCACGCGAACTCTCGTAAAGATTTCCGTCGCCAACCTTTAGTTGCAGAAGATGTGATTCACCAAATTCGTGAAGGCAACAAGTCGATTATCGGCCTGATGATTGAAAGCCATATTAACGAAGGAAACCAATCTTCGGATATACCTCTCAATGAGATGAAATACGGCGTTTCTATTACCGACGCGTGTATCAATTGGGATTCAACTGAGGCACTATTAAAACATGCACATACGGAATTAGTCCCGTTCTTAGAGAACCGCTTGAAAGGTTAGTCAGAGTTTAAATTTAAGTGCCTCATCTAATGAGGCATTTTAAGATCTGTTGCTAGCGAACCTGCATGATTGTGGGCTTATAGATTGGCACGGGCTTATAGATTAGTAAGGAATAAAATGGCCGTTGAACTGAACGAATTACGCGACCAAATCGATGCTGTCGATAAACAAATGTTGGATTTACTGGCTCAACGCCTTGCTCTAGTAGAGAAAGTAGGCGAAGT
This sequence comes from Vibrio sp. 10N.247.310.98, assembly GCF_041467395.1. Lineage (NCBI taxonomy): Bacteria > Pseudomonadati > Pseudomonadota > Gammaproteobacteria > Vibrionales > Vibrionaceae > Vibrio > Vibrio sp. 10N.247.310.98. The sequence goes on from NZ_JBFSUL010000079.1 coordinate 18,450, forward strand.
AAAAAGTGAACATGGTTTACCTATTTATGTACCAGAGCGTGAAGCTGCGATGCTGGCATCTCGTCGTCAAGAAGCCGAGAAAATAGGGGTTCCACCACAGTTAATCGAAGACATTTTACGTCGTACTATGCGTGAGTCTTATGCCAGTGAGAAAGATTCTGGCTTTAAGTGCCTTAACCCAGAGTTACGTTCAGTGGTTATCGTTGGTGGTAATGGTCAACTTGGTGGCTTGTTTGGTCGTATGTTCAAACTGTCTGGCTACGAAGTGAAAATCCTTGGCAGCCAAGATTGGGATAAGGCCGACGAAATCTTAGATAATGCTGGGCTTGTGGTTGTTACGGTTCCAATTCACCTAACGGAAGGTGTGATTGCGAAGCTAGGTAATCTACCAAGCGATTGTATTCTATGTGATTTGACGTCAATTAAATCTAAACCGCTGCAAGCAATGATGAACATGCACCAAGGCCCAGTGGTTGGATTGCACCCAATGTTTGGCCCTGATGTTCCCAGCCTTGCTAAGCAGGTGATTGTTTACAGTGATGGTCGTGGTTCTGAAAGCTACCAATGGCTACTGAATCAATTTGGTATTTGGGGCGCGAGCCTTTGCCAGATGGATGCAGCTGAACACGATCACGGCATGACCTTGATTCAAGCACTTCGTCACTTCACCTCTTTTGCTTACGGCTTGCACCTGAGTAAAGAGAACCCGAACATTGATCAACTTCTGAAACTAAGCTCGCCAATCTACCGACTTGAGATTGCGATGGTTGGTCGTCTGTTTGCTCAAGACCCGAACTTGTACGGCGATATCATTCTTTCTTCGGATGAGAATATTGAGATGATTCGACGCTTCCATAGCTGTTTCGGAGAAGCGTTAGAAATTCTAGATGGCAAAGATAAGGCTAAGTTTGTTGAGAGCTTCAACCAAGTGAGTTATTGGTTTGGTGACTACTCACAACAATTTTTACAAGAGAGCCAAAGCCTGTTAAAACAAGCACATGACTCGATTCATCGCGGTTAATAGTGTGGTTTGAAAAATAAAAAAGAGCGACCATTTGGTCTAATGCCGTTCACTTAAGAGTGAACGGCATTTTTGTTCTTAGCATACCGTTGT
>NZ_JBFSUL010000080.1:0-19327 GCF_041467395.1 Vibrio sp. 10N.247.310.98
ATATCACTTACTACCGTTTTTGTTTTTAGTTCCCGCTAATCCGCGATGAACCTTTTTATTTACTTAGCGTTTTATGTAGCTAAGCTTAGACTTTCTTGAAGATGATAGAGGTGTTGATTCCACCAAAAGCAAAGTTGTTGCTCATCAAGTATTCAACATCCAATTCGCGACCTGAGCCCGTGATGTAATCGAGCTTGCCGCACTGTTCATCGACATTCTTAAGGTTTAGGGTTGGGCTGAACCAACCGCTATGCATCATCTCTAGGCTGAGCCACGCTTCAATTGCACCACATGCACCAAGCGTATGGCCAAAGTAACTCTTAAGAGAGCTGATTGGTACTTCACCAAAGATATTCGCTGTCGCGTTACTCTCTGCAATATCACCTTTTTCAGTCGCAGTACCGTGCGCAGAAACATAGCCAATCTTCTCAGCTGGAAGTTGTGCGTCTCTCAATGCTTTCTCCATACAGATTTGCATGGTTTCCATCTGAGGTTGAGTCACATGAGCCGCATCACAGTTGCTCGCAAAACCTATGATTTCTGCGTAGATCTTTGCGCCACGAGCAACAGCATGTTCGTACTCTTCAAGGATCAGGGTTCCAGCGCCTTCGCCGATAACCAAGCCATCACGCTCGCTGTCGTATGGGCTAGGGGATTTCTTGGGTGTGTCGTTTTTTAAACTGGTAGCGAAAAGGGTATCGAAAACGGCAGACTCAGTTGGGCATAACTCTTCACCACCACCGGCAACCATTACGGTTTGGTAACCATGCTTGATCGCTTCATAGGCGTAACCAATGGCTTGGCTTCCTGAAGTACAGGCGCTGCTGGTGGGAATCACGCGGCCACGCAGACCAAAGAACAGACCTACGTTTACCGCGGCTGTGTGTGGCATCATTTGAACGTAAGTGGTTGCTGTGATTGCTCGTGTCGACTTCTCGTTCAGCATTACTCCGAAAGCACCAACCGCATCGGTACTGCCAGTTGAAGAGCCGTAAGCGATACCAGTTTCGCCATTGGTCAATACATCGTGACCAATTAAGCCGGCTTGCTCCAATGCATTCTCAGTCGCAACGGTAGCTAGGCGTGATACACGGCCCATGCCACGCACTTGCTTACGCTTGTAGTGTTTAGGCAGTTGGAAGTCATCAATAGGCGCGGCAAGTTTTGTGTTGAGACCATCATATTGCTCGAAGCTTGGCATATATTGAGTCGCATTTTCACAGGCCTTTAGCTTAGGCTCTATCTGTTGCCAGTCGTTACCAAAAGCAGTAACACCAGACATTCCAGTTACAACAACGCGGCGGGTCATACTAAGCCTCCATTTACTGAAATCACTTGGCGAGTTACGTAGCCTGCAATATCAGACATTAGGTAGCTGACTAGGCCGGCTACTTCTTCCGGCTCACCCATACGGCGCAGTGGTACTTGAGGAAGTGCATGATCTTTCACGTGCTCGTCAACCATACCTGTGTCAATTAAGCCAGGAGCGACACAGTTTACCGTGATCTTGCGTTTTGCGAGTTCTAGAGCAAGAGACTTAGTTGCGCCAATCACCCCCGCTTTTGCTGCAGCATAGTTAGTTTGACCACGGTTACCCATAATGCCGGATACCGACGCTAGAGTGACGATACGGCCACCTTTACGCTTTTGAACCATAGGCATTACACAAGGGTGAAGTACGTTGTAGAAGCTATCTAGGTTGGTATGGATCACACCATCCCACTCTTCTTCCGTCATCGCGGGGAATGCAGTGTCACGAGTAATGCCCGCGTTGTTCACTACACCATAGTAAGCACCATGTTCAGCGATATCAGACTCAAGCTTTTCGCGACACTCGCTTCGTTTGCTGATATCAAATTGAATAAGACGTCCAGCGCCACCCAGTTCGGTGATCGACTTTAGCGTATCTTCAGCACCTTGCTTGTCACCCATGTAATGAACGGCGATTTCAAACCCGTCTTTCGCGAGTTGAATAGCGATCGCTTTACCAATACCTTTACTGGCACCAGTGACTAAAACCTGACGGCTCATGATGGGCTCCTAGTTTTCATTTCTTGTAATTTTTGTTCGGTCGGCACGTAGACGTTGAGTTGGCATTGAGCCACTAACTCACCTCGGTCTTCGACTCTTGCGGTAAACACAGCCATACCGCTGTCTTCCATCATCTGTTCGGCGTAGATATCAAGGGTCTGACCTTGAGTAAACTCATCACACAGTGATTTATAGCGACGAGAGCCGAGTAAGAATCCGATTGGGGGCGTGGTGCCGTTTTTAAGTGCGTGATATCCAGACCATGCCGCTACAGACTGCGCCATAAACTCGATTCCAACATATGCTGGTACCGTTTGAGATTCGGCGTCAAAGAACAGATTATGGTCACCAATATCGACCTGACAGTGGATCGACAACGCCTCTACGCTGATAGCACGATCGATTAATATCATCGGATCATCGTGAGGGAGAAGTTGGTCTACAGAAGGGATATCAGTCATTTACTACACCAAAAATCAGGCTAATGTTGTTGCCACCAAAAGCAAACGAGTTGCTTAAGATGTTCTTTGCTTTAAGTTTCTGTGAACAGTTTACCAAATCAATCTCAATATCTTCAGCTTTATCCTGACATTTTTGTAAGGGAAGCGGTAAGTCATATTTCAAAATATGCCACGCAATTGCAGCCTCAATCGCACTTGCTGCGCCTAGAGTATGCCCGGTCAGCGGTTTGGTAGAACTGACGGGAACCTTGTTTGCAAAAATACGATGAATGGCTTTACTTTCCATCGAGTCATTGAGTGGCGTTGCTGTACCATGTGCATTGATATAACCAATGTCTTCTGCGTTTAACTGTGCAGAATGTAACGCTTTTTTCATTGCTTGTTCAGCACCATTGCCTTCAGGGTGAGGCGCTGAAATGTGGTGTGCATCAGAGCTGTCCCCACAGCCCAATAAGGCAATGTTTGACGTGTCTTGTGCTGCATTAACACCGGCTAACTTTGTTTTGCTGAGCAACATAAATGCCGCTGCTTCTCCTATGTTGATACCTTCTCGGGTTGCACTAAATGGCTTACAATGTGTTGTTGAGAGTGCTTCAAGACCGTGGAAACCATTGAGTGTCAGCTTACACAATGTATCCACACCACCCACTAACACGGCATCAGCCATACCTGAATCTAATAAGCGCTGGGCGGTCAGAAATACGCGGCCACTGGATGAGCAAGCCGTAGATATGACGTAGTTTGGCCCCGTTAATGCGCAATACTGGCTAACGAACTCTGAGGTATCACCAAGCTCTTGTTTTGAGTAATGGTAATCTGCTGGAAACTCGCCGTTTGCCAATTTTTGTTTGAAGACTGCTTCACCATCGGAGATCCCAGATGTGCTGGTGCCAATAACAACAGCAATTCTATCTGCGCCAAACTGAGATTTGGCTTGCTCGATAGAATCTTCAATTTGGTGAAGAGCCGACAGCGCCAGTTGATTGTTGCGAGTGGCGTATTGCGTAAGATCTGAAGGAATCGGTGGTAGTTCACCCGCGATCTGACCAACGACAGTGTGTTTACCATCGTTCAGCATATCGTGCACTTCGACCATATTTGATTCACGCTCGTCTTTTAGACAGCCATGAATATCGGCAATCTCTGAGCCTAGCGCTGAGTGGAAACCACAGTCTTGGATGTAAATAGGCATAGTGTTCAACTCTTACTTGGATTGTCGACAATCGTTGAGTTCAACGTTTGTATGGTGATGTTGTAGCCCAGGGTCAAATGTTTGAAAACAATGTCGCCTGCCGTTTTGTGTGTACCAGGATCTGTTTGGTAATCAATTTGAATGATTGCCTGTTGGTTTTCATCAAATACGGTTCTTGTTTTGTCGGTATCGACTAGGTGCCAACCTATGCTTTGTAAAGGCTGAGCCCATGCTTCAGCCGGCCATAAGGTAAGCATTAAATTAAATAGCACCTGTTCAGGTTGTGGCAAAGTTGCGCCAAGCCCAGACAAAACCTGCGTATCAATTACTTGATTCTGGTATTGCAGCGATAGAATGCGAGTACCCCAAGAGGAGAACCCCGCCAAAACCACTTTACCTGGTGTGACTTCGACTTGAACCGGAAGCTGCTGTGTATCATTTTCCCACGTAGCGCTAATCAACTGACTGGCTGTTAATGAGTATCCCAGTTCAGCTGGCAGTGGTAGTGGTAGATCGGTGTCTTGATCGATAGACACGCTCGCACCACTTGGCTGCTGAGAAACCATCGAGCAGGCACTCATTAGAATGCCCACTAGTATGGCGAAGGTTACCTTTAATGTCTGGATCATCTAAAAGCCTCTCGAGTAATTGGTCCTTCTACGTTTTTACTACTGTTGATCGCGAGTGGAGAAAGCAGCCAAGCGACAAAGATCCCTGTCAGAACCGTCACCCCGAAGCTATGAATAGCATGAGTCTGGCTCAGCGACAGTAAGCCGAATGAAAGTAGTGTTGTGAGACCTGACAAGGTGATCGCTAATAAGGTGCTCAGCGATTTCTTTTGCTCAGCAAAGAACAGGGTGTAGTCTATGCCAATCCCTAAAATCAGAATCAAACCAAGCAGGTTAAATAGGTTCAGTGTCGAGCCTAAAATGCCCGTGACCGCCAAACCTGCTACGCCTGCAATCAATGAAGGCAACAGCATTAACAGGCTTTGCTTCACACCATAGCGCCAGCCTAACAGCATGCCAATAGCTGCCAATGCTATCAATAACAGCTCGGTAATCTTGACGCGGTACTCAGCAAAAAGAGAGGAGATTTCATCCGCTTTATTGAGGTGTTTCACACCTTGCTTCTGAGCAAAATCTGACTCCAACCACTGTGAGAACAGCTCAGCATCAGTGACGTCTTTTATCAAAATGACCGACGCTGCTTGCCCGTCGATAGGTTTTAACCAAAGTGGTCGAACAGGCTCTGAGACTGGAGACTCCAAAAATCCAGATACCGTGATTGGTTCGAATTTTGGTAGTTCTGGAAACGTAGACCAACCGAGAGAGCTTTGTAATATATGGCTTTGTTGACTATAGAGTTGTTCAACCAACTGATAGTTATCATGCTGTTCTTGTTTACTTAACAAGTGTTGATTGATGCTGCGATACCCGGAGATACCTTGGCTATTGACCAGCGAATCTAAGCTTGTGGTGATTTCTGTCAATTTTTTGAGTAGCTTTTGGTCGCTCTGAGCTGTGACCAAAAGCATATTTTGACCACTGCCTAACCCTGATATCTCAGTAATGGCTTGCTCTTGTTGTTTGAGTTGTTCGGGCATAGCCTGAAGCTGGCGAATATCGTCGTCGTAACGAATTTGACTGAGTGACATCAAGCTAACGACAGTCACTGTTAACGGTAAGCCAATTCTAAATTTTTGGTTGCTCCAAAGGCTTAACCAAGTATGCCAAAGTTTCGACAGGGGAAGAGGGCGCTCTTGGCCTGGTTTTACCGCTAAAACGGGGTACCAGCACACCACACTGGCGTAAGCTGCGATCAGTCCAATCGACGAAAACAGAGCCAGTTGCTGCAAGCCTGGGAATGGCGCAACCAGTAGCCCTAAGTATCCGATTAAGCTGGTGATTAAACCTAGAGTGATGGCAATGAAAATATGCTTTAGGCCTTTATCGCTCTGCCAGTGGCTTCCTGCGGCCAAACGGTCAGTGAGATAGTGAAAAGAGTAATCGATGGATACGCCAATCAAGCTAGCGCCAAACACCAAGCTGAATAGATGCACCTTACCAAAGATAGCGACAGTGCTTGCCAGTGCAACCAATAATCCTGTACTGATTGAGAGTAAAGATAAGGCAAGTGGTAGCGCACTACGAAATGTCAGCCACACCAATAAAATAACGCCTGCCAATGAGCCCAAACCAATGGTACTGATTTCTGATTTCGCGCTTTCGGTACCGTAATTGGCGTAGAACACCACACCAGTATGCTGCACCTTGACGCCAAATTGTTTTTCGACCTCGCGCTCAATTGAATCAAGATCTGGAAGTTGTTCTTGAATCGCCAAGCTATAAGGTGAGTCCGCCAGAGTAGCCGTGACTAAAATATGAGTTTGCTCATTCGACTGGGCCGTGAGATAGCCCTCTTTCAGAACAAAGTTACTTGATTGGACGCCAATAGCACTGATGTAGTCGCGAAATAACAAGAATGGGTCGAGAGATAACTCTGCTGCAGTGACGCCTGAGAATGGATTGTACAGAGACTGAATGACATATTGAGCTCGCGAATCAGGCGAGTGTGTCAGCGTCTCTTTTTGTTGTTGGGTCAGCAGTTGAGATCGGTGACGAAAATAGAAATCGCTCCACTGGCTTTGAGTGCTGGCGTTGATTTTACCTTGAACTTGCTTAAACAGAGTTGGCTGACTTGAAAAAGTTCTTTGGTTGAGAGCTTTTTCAAAAGCGTCGGTCGCAACCATGGTTTGTTCGATATCGGGAGCGCTTATGATAAATACCACTTGCTCGCTCATCGAGCTGGATATCTGCTGAAAGGCTTGCTCTACCATTGGGTCTTGCTGGTTTTCGGGCAGTAACTTTAGAATGTTGCTTTCAATCGGTACCGACGAAGAAAAAGCGAATTGTTTGGTCAACAACCCGCTAAACAGCATTACAACAACAAGCCAAACAAGGGCAAGACTAGAGTTGGAATTGTTTCGCTTCAGCATCTGATAATACTTCCGGTAGATGGCTTAACTGACTGAATTCGATCACTGTGCTATCTCCACGAATCTCTTTCAACTCAATACGTTCAATATCGCTGTTGCCTTGCAGCGTGATAGCCTCAAACACCGCATTCATCGGTGCATTTTTGGGCTTTAGAGTCAGTGTCCATGCTTGTACATTTTCATCAGAGCTGGTGTTAGTTGCGGGCTCAAAATTGAGTGCGAACTGTTCCTGAAGTTTTTGCGTGTCCCCATGAAACACTGACAAGAAGATATGGCTGAAATAAAACGCCATTGGATTTTCTTTGTCGGTGATGATTTTTGCGGGTTGATCGGCAAACCTTTGGCTCAGTTTGTTATCGGTGAGCACTAAGTTCACGGGAAACGGAGTGGTTTGTGTCCAGAGTAAGCCACTTGATTTGTCTAACAGAAATGTACCTTGTGACGTTAAAGGCTGGGCGAACATCTCCATATTGCGTGTTTGAGTGAACTCACCACGCACAATACTATTTTCGCTGAGCACCGTCTGCAGCTCTGAAATAGAATTGACAGCAGCAGAGTTTTCTTTGGCGCTTACAAGGCCGCTTGCCATCATCGCAGTAAGTCCAATTAGCGCGATATTGATGTATTTGCGACTGCGTTTAAACAGATTCATGGTTCACCTGCTGTGGGTTAGAGGTTTGTGTTTGATGTTCAGTTGTTAGAGGTAAGCAACCAAATTGGTGCCAGTGTTCGACTTTGTCAGTAAACACTTTGGGTGAGGCAAAGCACATCTCTTGTTCTTCGATGGTGACGGCAACCTGCATGGTGTGAGCACGTGTCATTCGAGCACCGGTTAGAGCATCATGAATTTCATAATCGACGCGCAGGCGATTTTCCCACTCGGTGAGTTTCGCCGTTACCTTAATCTTGTGATTAAACGGTATCGCCTTAATGTATTTCACGCGGGTATCGATGATAGGCCACATGTAGCCAGAATCCTTCATCTCATGGTAGTTGTACTCAATCTTATCCATCATGATGCGCCTAACTTCTTCAAAGAATCGGAAGTAGTTGCCGTGATAGATCACGCCCATTGGGTCGGCATCTTGGAATGAGGTGATAAGCGTCACCTCAGATTGTAATGGGTGAAGGATTTCAGACATAAATCGCTCTCAACAATATTGCGTAAAGGGTTGGCTACTTTATGAGTAAAGTGACCAGTGCTGACTTTGAATACGAGCAATGAAGTGGCGTAGATCGCCTTCAAGTGGTCGATCTTCTACGATAAATTCAAACTCCTTAAGCACTTCGTCGCGAATGTGCTTGAGGTTCTCACTCATGTGGTGCTCATCAAGCTCATTGTGGCGCTTACGAAGTTCGAGTGCTTGTGTCCCCGCCAGTAGTGACGCTGCTGCCACTTGTTCGGTTAGCTCTAGAACGCGTAAACAGTCACGAGCTGCGATGGTGCCCATACTCACTTTATCTTGGTTGTGACACTCAGTTGAGCGAGAGAATACGCTTGCTGGCATGGTGTGTTTCAATGCTTCTGCTGTCCAAGCTGAAACGCCAATCTGCACTGCTTTAAAGCCGTGGTTGATTGGCTTACGTTCGCCTTCAGCACCCGTTAGGTTGAATGGCAAACCGTTGTTGAACTTGTAGTCCATCAGCTGAGCCATTTGACGGTCAAGCAGATCAGCAAGGTTCGCAACTGCAGTTTTTAACGTATCCATCGCCATTGCAATGTGTCCACCGTAGAAGTGTCCACCGTGCAGTACGCGCTCATTATCACCATCGATAATTGGGTTGTCGTTGGCACTGTTTAGCTCGTTCTCGATCATTTGGCGTAGCCAAGGCAGAGAGTCTTGAACCACGCCGATAACATGTGGAGCACAGCGCAGAGAGTAACGATCTTGGAGGCGATCACTGTTACGTGGCGGGCGATCCGCTTGCAGATCATCACGCAGCCATGCAGCAACTTGTTGTTGACCAGGATGAGGTTTGACTGCAAACAGCGCTTCATCGAAATGGAAGTCATTGCCGTGCATACCGACTGATACCATAGCGGTGATCTTAGTTGATAGCTGAGCTAGATATTCCGCACGCTTGTAAGCGATACAAGCTAATGCCGTCATTACAGACGTACCATTCATCAACGCCAAGCCTTCTTTTGGCTTAAGTTTGATAGGGCTAATTCCTAACTCTTTGTAGACGTCACTGGTTGGGCGCACTTCACCTTTGTAGATTACATCACGCTCACCAATCAGTGCTGCGGCTAAGTAAGACAGAGGTGTTAAGTCGCCACTGGCACCCACCGATCCTTCTTGAGGAATGCGTGGTGAGATGTCTTGGTTGATTAGGGTAACGATCTGGTTGAGTAGATCGTGAGTCACACCAGAGACACCTTGTGATAACGAACAAAGACGAGTTGCAAGGACTGCACGAGCTTGTTCGTGAGACAATATTTCACCTAAACCACAGCCGTGAAAACGTGTTAAATGCAGTGGTAGCTCGTCAACTAGGTTTGGCGGAATCGCAACCGTACATGAGTCACCGTAACCCGTCGTTACACCGTAAATCACACCTTCTTCTTTCAATAGGCGTTCTAAGAAAGCGACACCACGGTCGATCTTAGATGTGAATGCTTCACTTGTGTTCATCGAGGCTTTTGCGCCTTGTGAGATAGCGACAACATCCTCAATCGTGAGGCGCTCGGCACCAAAGGTGATGCTATTTGGATTCTTTTTCGTCATGGTGCTTGCTCAATGTCCAAAAATTAAAAAAGTTGTACCACTGAAGCGGTGCTTGCAGTGTGTAGTGCTGAAGTCGATTTGCGTATTTTTGCACGACTTGCTGTAAAGATTGTTCGCGAGTCTTTCTTGGTAGCTCGATCTTGTTGCTAAAATGCTCGAAATAGACATTAAAATGCGGCTTAGATTGTGAGTCGTCACGTAACCCAAACAGCAAAAATACGGGTGCTTTGAGAACCGAGGCTAACATAAATGGACCTTGAGGGAATGGAGCTTCCTTACCTAAGAACTCAGCCCATACTGAGCGGCTCTCTTTGCTGGTGGAAGTTCGATCGCCAACAATCACGATCCATTCGCCTTGCTCTAGTTTCTGTTGTAACAAGATAGCGGTATCAGGCCCCATCGATGTCACCTGAATCAGATTTAAATCAGACTGCGGGTTAACCGCTTTCATCACGGAATTAAAACGTTCGGCGTGTTCTGTAAAAACCAGGGCGTTGATTTTGATGTTCGAGTGTCTGCGACCTAAAGCTCGGCACAGCTCAATATTGCCAAGGTGAGATCCAAGGATTAGCACACCTTGCTTATTTGCCACCATGCTCTCGAACTGGTCTTGGCCATGAATAGTCAGGTTATCTGCCGAGAAATCACCTTTCCATGCCGCGAGCTTGTCGAGCATCGTATGGCCAAATGAAAGCAGATGGTTGTAACTGGTTAGTTCTCCGGGGAGCTCAATATTTTGCTGTTCCGCATAGGCTTTTAATTGGAATAGATATTGTTCGGAAGCGTTTCGCGCACGCTGGCCCGTCAAGTGGTAGTAACGCATCACACCACGCAGAATGAGGTTGAACACACCGCGACCTAACAAGGTATAAATGGCTAATAACAGCTTAATGCCTAATACTGTGCCGCGTTCTTGAGTGCGGGACCAGTGTGGTTGTTCAGAAGCTTGCGGCTCTGAATCAGTCGATAAATTTGGGTTATTATCAGCTGAATCGGATTTGAAATGGCGAGCAATCAGTTTTGGTGCTCTTGGCAGCATGCTGAAGAATAGACGTGTATGCATCCAACTGATTTTGACGTTATCCCACAACGCATCGAAATGAGAGATGCCGTTCTCAGGATAGATAACGCGCGTTTCAACGAAGTCTATGTCGCAACCTTCCCAATACAGGCGAACCAAAATCTCGATATCGAAGTCCATTCTCGAACCAACATCGTACTTATTCAACACAGTTTGAGTTTGGTTGATAGGATACGCTCTAAAGCCACACATGCTGTCTTTAATTGATAAAGAAAGGGTTTCTATCCATACCCAGATATGTGTCGCGTAGCGCCCATAGAGCCTTGCTTTGGGTACGCTGTCGTCGTAGATAGGCTGGCCTGATATCAGACGTTGTGGCTTAGCTTGTGAGGCCTCAATCAATGTTGGCAAGGCTTCCAGGTCGTGTTGCCCATCAGCATCTATCTGAATAGCGTGGCTAAAGCCTAGTTGCTGCGCTTTTTTGATTCCGGCTTTTACTGCGCCGCCTTTACCTTGGTTCTGTTCAAGCGTCACCAAGGTTACGTTTGAATTCTCTGCTAGGGGAGACAGAAACTGTTTTGTTGTGAGTTCACTGCCATCGTCAACGATGATGATCGGTAACTCAAAATGATGAAGTGACGACACCACAGCCGGCATGGTTGCGCCATGGTTAAAGCACGGGATAAGGAAGCAAGCCTTGTAGCTGCTTTCTTTTGTGTGGTGTTGAGAAGTAGCCTCGACGGGAGCGCTATTCACTTTTTTCTCCCAGCTTCATTTTGCCTGAAGAGTGGGTCTGTTCACCGTTGTTTGATGTGTAACTAAAGCTCAGCTTGTCTTTGTCAGCATCCCATTTGAGTGATAGCTGGATTGTAGCGTCAGGCAGGATAGGCTCTTGGAACTTAATGACTTCCATTCCTTTAAAGAAACCAGGAACGCCTAACTCTTGGACTGCGTAGTGAAGTGCCCAATCAATTTGCGTGACGCCAGGTAGAATAGGGAAGCTCTTGAAGTGCCCATTAAAGTCGGTGATATCTCCGCTAACATGAAGTGTCAGGGTCGATTCATTTTCTACCGTGTCTACAGCAATGATGTTTGGTTTTCTTTTATCCATAGGGCGTGCTTAGAATCCTTGGGCAAATATTGGTTCTTTGACAAAAATATAAAAAGATAATCTCAGTGTAAAATACGATCAGCGGTTTCTATGATTTTATTAGCTGTTCTATGTGAGATGTTAATCGCTTACCTTGGCTGTTGAGGGGGATCTCATCGACAACACGGTATTTTCTCGGGATTGCGATTGGCTCTAACCACTTTCTGAGTTCTGTACGCAGCATCAACCAGAATTTACCTTTGCTCATGGTCGATAGAGCGGCTTGGCCTTCATCTGATAATACCAAAACAGAGGCTAATATTAATCGCTCAGGCTCCTCAAATGGAATAACCACGCACTCACTTATCCAAGGCAGTTGCTCCAGTCGCTTTTCCACTTCAACCAGTGATACTCGCTTTTCTTCTATCTTGATCACTCGGTCCGTTCGGCCCTTCAATATGAATTGATTCTCCGAGACCATCTCGCACTCATCAGAGGTTTGATACCAGTTATTCTTATCGATGTACGGCGACAATAACTTAATGCAATTCTCACTGTTGAGACTAGCCTCAATACAGGCAAAAAGCTGCCAAGGCGTTTGAGCGCTCTCTTGCTGACGAAATGCGATGCCACCGGTTTCTGTGCTACCAAAGACTTCAATCGGTAAATGACCAAGCAGATCTCGTGACTGGTGAGCCGACTCGGTAGGCAATGGACCACCCGAAGAGAAGATTCCTGCAAGTTGTACCTTGTTGGTCTCATGCTTTAATCGTTTAAGTAGCGCTGGGCTGCTGATCAGTACACAGTTTTGATTTGCGTGAGATAAGATCTGTTCTGGGTATTCAAGGTTGTGTCGAGCAAATGGAACACCAGAGCATAGTGGCCATAAGATTCTAAACAGCAAACCATAGATATGTTGATGAGAAACTGTGCTTTGGATTTGGTTTCCCTTGAGTAACTCACCCCAGTTCTTGTGTAACTGAGCGGTCTCAATATCGAGGTGCTCTAACGTTTTATCTATCGCTTTTGGCGTGCCACTTGAACCTGAAGTGAACAGAGTTAATGGGACTGTTGCCAAATCAATGGTCGTAAGATTCTCGGTTAGAGGTTTTTGTGCTTCAGTGTTTGAATCCAATAAGGTTTGGATATTACGAACGTCATTCACCTCAACTTCGCCAATCGAGTTATCAACTAGCAGGCAATCAAACTGCTTACTTAACTCAGCAAGCGCACATGGCTGGTAGTTGCCCGGTAAGATGATGTGTTTGTTGGCTGCTGTACATGCCAAAAAGGCCACCGAAAATAGGTAGCTGTCTTGGGTACAAATCGCGATTCGTTGAAAAGGGGATAAAGACAAAAATTGTACGAGTTGAGATAAGTCGTCGTTAAATGTTTGCCACGTAATCTCGCTATTGTCGTCAAAGCAGACAATAGATTCAGGGGCTCTGTCCTGGCTAAGAAGCTCAGACAACGAGGTGTAAGATACGGTTTGGGTCATAACAATTTAACTCTGACGAATGCGCTGTCTTACTACCCACTCTCCTGCAAAGAGTAACCCTGCAAACAGATAGCTGAGTAAGCCATTGTATAGGGTCCATACTTCTAGCGGTTGGAAGCAGGTGTAAAGGGCAATAGAGCCATTGATAACAAAGAACAAGCACCACACTTTGGTGACTTTTCGTGTGTAATCAACGCCACTTTGCGGAAGTTCAGGCTCTTGAAGGCGAGCAAGACGTTCGATAATCGTTTGTGGTTGCCATAGGCTCGAAGCGAATACAACCAGCATACAAACATTAACGATAACGGGATAATAGGTTAGCCAGCCGTGTTGCTTAAAGGCTAAGCCTAAAGCCAGCAGAACAATACCGGCACTTCCACTGATCCAAGCTAGGTGTTTTAGCTCTTTGATTTTAGCCTGACCGCCGGTGAAAATGCGTACAGCAAAGATAGCGGCTAAGGCAATACCAACGGTTTGTAAGCCAAACTTGTTGAGTCCAAAGTAAACCGCTATTGGATAAGTGAAAAGTATAATTGCCGACAGTAAAGTCAGCAGAGGACGCATTAGGCGTCCTTCAATAGTTCAACCACAGATTCGACAACGTCAGTAACGGTGCGCACTGCTTTGAACTCTTCAGGTTTTATCTTCTTACCTGTGACGTTCTGTAGGTGAACGACCAAATCAACGGCATCAATGCTGTCTAGGTCTAGATCAAGATAGAGATGAGCTTCAGGGGTGATATCTTCAGCGTCAAGCTCGAACAGCTCAATAAGCGCATCTTTAACCTGGTTGTATACTTCTTGTTGGTTAGCTTGTGTCATAAAGATCTGTCTAGTTATTCGTTTGAGAAGAGATGTAGTTCGCTAGATTTTCAACTGACGCAAAGTGCTGTCGAGTGTTTGAATCATCTGCATCGATAACAATGTTGTACTTTTTCTTGATAGCAAGGCCAAGCTCAAGGGCATCGATAGAGTCTAGTCCAAGTCCATCACCAAATAGTGGAGCTTCCGTTTCAATCTCATCAATGCTCATGTCTTCAAGGTTCAATGCGTCGATGATCAGTTGTTTCAGTTCGTTGTGTAATGTTTCCACTTTGGCCTACTTAATGCTTTATCTGAATGCTGCTTTAAGGGGGCGATTCTACATTATATGAGGTATTTTCGAAATGCCGATATCGCCTGTTATGTTATTGATACGCTAAATGTTTTCTTCGGAAGGGAAAATTGTTTGTGCAAGATGATGATTAAGACGCCTTGCTGCCGAAGTTAAATTATTTGAGCCTTCAATAAATGGTTCGACTTCTATTTTACCTTTCACCGCGACATGAAAAAAGGGCTTCGACGCAGGAACTTGATACCATTTTTTCTCTTTCGTTAAGAATGTCGGAGAAACCGTAATATGAATCACGCGTAAATCGGTTTGTGTTCGAGTCGCGATTTGTGCCGCCCCACGCTGTAAGGATGGTTCAATTCCTGGCGTTGTGCGAGTTCCTTCGGGAAAAATCAGCATGACATTGCCACGTGAGAAGCGTTCTTCACAGCGCTCTAAAAGATCGTCAGGGGCTTGGTTCGGTATATAACCTGCCGCTTTGACAATCCTTTTCATAAAAGGGTTTTCCCAAATGGCCGCTTTGACGAGGCAATCACATTGAGGAAGTTGAGAGGCGATCAGCACATAGTCAATCAAACTTGGGTGGTTGGCGACGATAATGCAGTTACGGTCGTTACGCAGTAGTTCTGCACCATCAATTCGGTAATCGATTGCTCCGGTGAACTTCATGATCTGGCAAAACGCATTGAATGAGAAACGGATTAATCGCTGTGCTTTAAGCTCTCTTTTAATGGTATTGGGATTGGTTAGCGCGATAGTCGGTAAGATTAAGAAGCTCAATACTAAGCCACCTAGACCAAAGATGGTAAAGCACAGCCCTGTCGCGAATACTCGCCAATATTGGTCGATTTTGCTCATGATTGTGGACCTGTCTCGGTGTTATTTACCCAAGACCAAGTTTGGTGCTTGCCAGCAATAGCCCACTTATTTGCGCCCAATAAGATATGTTGGAGCGTTTGTAGCCCTTGTGGTAACACGGAAGGTGCTTGGTTGGTCTCTACTGTCCTAGTAATAGAGTATTCACTGCCAGCGGTGAGCACTAAGCCCAGCGCATAATCAGCAAAGTTCTGTGTTTCGTACTCTTGGTAGAGCTCGGGCAGAGGTTGGTCGAAATCGATAACTAACACTCGATGCGACGGATATTGATGAAGGTAAAGATAAGCTTCGATCAGAGCGTTGTGGAAAGTATCTTGGCCGGCCGCAATAGAGGTCAGAGGGATTGGTGCTTTCGCTGCGATGGTAGTTAACCCTGCAGCTGTATTATGCACCGACTGTGAAAACGCCATTGGCGAGGCATCATCACCTTCCAATATCGACTGGATCAAGGTTGCGGTTCGGTGCAGTTCACCATGTCGACTGGCAAAAACCAGATAATCAATCGAGTTGTCTTTTAAGAGTGTCAATGCAGTTTGAACGGCCAATTTACTTTGTAGGCTCATTCGGCGGCGCATCATCGGTGGGATCGCTTTAAATTCAGTTGAGCCATCTTGTGGCCAATCTAAATTAGTGCTCCACGCTTGCCATTGGGCAACAGAATTGAGACCAGCCGAATTTGCAGACCATTTCTCAATATTAAACGACATTAATTGGGATTGATTTGACATAGAGTATTGATTTGCTTTGAGTCTAACTAAATACTATGCGCGCTTATAAATAAACACAGATAAGGAATTTAAATGAAATTACTAAAAATAGCAGTTTCAATGTTATTCATATTCGTTCTTGCAGGATGTGGACGCGTCCAACCTGTAATGAATGTTGAGGATACTCCAGTTGCACTGAATCTTCAAAGTAAACAGGTTAAATCAGCTATTTCTGAATCTGCTGAAAATCGAGGCTGGTTGGTTTCAGAAATAAAGCCTGGTTTGATCCGCGCTGAATTGTATGTTCGTTCGCACCACGCTGTGGTTGAAATTCCTTATAGTGATAAGTTTTACTCTATTCTTTACGTTGAATCAGAGAATTTGAAGTACGACGATGGTGAAATACACCGTAATTACAACCGTTGGGTTAATAACTTAAACGTTGATATTAAACGTAAGCTTGCGCAAATGGCAGCTGAGTAACTCTCTATTATTTAAAGTTAGGTTTTTCGTGTCGGAATATAAATTAGATCCATTCAACGCATTAGAAGCAAAAACAGAAGCGCAGAAATTGTCTTTCGCTCCGATTGTTTTTCATACTGCTCGTACACTTCGTGATTTAGGCATTTTGAAAGCGTTAGATGACGCGGGCAACGAGGGTTTACCAGCAGAGTCTATCTCTGAATCGACCGGTGTCTCTGAGTACGGCGTGAAAGTCCTGCTCGATATGGCGTTAAGTGCTCATATTGTGACTTGGGAAAAGCCTAACTACAAAATGGCTAACCTTGGTTTCTACCTTCTGCATGATGGTATGACTAACGCAAACATGGATTTCACAGCCGATGTTTGTTATGCCGCGATGATGCATCTAACAGAAGCGATTGAAGAAGGCACACCTGCAGGCTTGAAAGAGTTGGGTGATTGGGAAACCATTTACCAAGGCTTGTCTCAATTGCCAGAAAAAGCAAAAGAGAGTTGGTTCAAGTTTGATCACTTCTATTCGGATCGCTCGTTCCCTGTGTTACTTGAAAAAGTCTTCAGCAAGAAACCTAAGTCGCTGGTGGATATCGGCGGCAACACGGGTAAGTGGGCGATGCAATGCTGCAACCATGATGCGGACGTTGAGGTGACGATTGTTGATTTGCCACAGCAGCTAGAAATGGCAATGGCAAACGCGGCAAAGCATGGTCATCAAGAGCGAGTCACGCCATTCCCAGCGAATATGCTCGATAAACAGCAAACTCTGCCAACGGGCGCGGATGTTTGGTGGATGAGTCAGTTCCTTGATTGTTTCTCGCCAATGGAGATTCTGAGCATATTAAAGCGCGTTCGCTCTCATATGTCAGAAGATGCGACTGTCTATATCCTTGAACTGTTTTGGGATTCACAGAAATACGATGCGGCTTCTTATAGCTTAAACGCGACGTCTCTCTACTTTACCTGCTTGGCCAATGGCAACAGTCGTTTTTACCGCAGTGAAGATTTCTTAGAGATTGTTGAAGAAGCGGGCTTTGAAGTGGTAACGCGTACCGACGATATCGGTCTTGGTCACACGCTTCTAGAATTGAAAGCTGGCGCGCAATAAAAATAACAAACATGGCTTAAATAATGAAAAAACTATCAACTCAAGTGGTGATCATCGGAGCTGGGCCATCAGGGTCTATTGCTGCGTCTTTACTTCATAAAAAAGGCATCGATGTTCGAGTGATTGAAAAGAGCGTATTCCCTCGCTTTTCTATTGGTGAAAGCCTATTACCAGCTTGTATGGAAATGATTGAACAGGCTGGGATGACTGACGCAGTGATCAACGCTAACTTCCAATACAAAGATGGCGCTGCCTTTCGCAAAAATGGCGTTTATACGGCGTTTAATTTTGAAGACAAGTTCTCTTCTGGCCCTGGAACTACGTTTCAGGTTCAGCGAGGTGCCTTTGATAAGGTTTTGGCAGATACGGCTGAGGCGCAGGGTGTCTGCATTGATTACCAACATGAGTTAATGGGCATTAATTTCACCGACGACAGCACCATTTTAGATGTACAAGTGCTGGGTGGAGAGCGTTATCAGATAGAAGCGCAATACGTTCTGGATGGCAGTGGTTTTGGTCGAGTGCTACCAAAAATGCTTAACTTGGCAGAGCCGTCATCGCTCCCTCCACGCAAAGCTATTTTTACGCACATTAACGATCATATTGCAGAGGTGGATACCGATCTTGAATATGACCGAAATAAAATTCTTATCTCTGTGCATCCAACCAACCCTGATGTTTGGTATTGGTTGATCCCGTTTAGTAACGGTGTCTCTTCGTTTGGTGTCGTAGGAGAGCCTAAGTTCTTTGAGTCCTATCCAGAAGACAAGATTGCTGCAATTAAACAGCTGGCAGCGGAAGAGCCGGGCTTGGCTGAGATACTGGCAAGCGCCGAGTATCCAAACCCTGCGGGTGAAATTGGTGGCTATTCTGCCAATGTAAAACATTTGGCGACGGATAAGTACGCGTTGCTTGGCAATGCCGGCGAGTTCCTTGACCCGGTGTTCTCGTCAGGCGTGACGATTGCGATGAAGTCGGCACAGTTTGCGGTTGAGTGTGTCGAAAAGCAACTTAACGGTGAGAAGGTAGATTGGGAACGCGATTATGCCGCTCCTTTGATGGTTGGTGTAAACACCTTTAGAACGTATGTTGAGGGGTGGTACTCAGGTACTTTGCAGGATGTGATTTTCTATCAAGATCCAAATCCAAAGATTAAGCAGATGGTGTGCTCAATTCTGGCGGGTTACGCATGGGATCAAGCCAACCCTTATGTGAAAGAGTCTAAGCGCCGATTGGCGACACTGGCTGAGATATGCCGAAACTAGGTAATCGATTTTGTATGTAGCAATACTCTAAATTGCCACGATGGATCGTCATAAATTAAAAACAGCCGCAATGTGCGGCTGTTTTTGTATCTGAAAAATATGGGCGGTCAGCTTAATCGGATTTAAGCCTATTTTAAGTCGATGCTGTTCAATCGTCCCATAAATATAAGTAGATCAATTACGTCTTTGTGGGCATCAAGCAGCGCACGTTTGGTTTGGCTGTAAGCGGCAAGTCTGCCGTGCTTTCTAATGGAGCACACCTTAGTTTTGTATTTGTAGTCGCCGTTTTCTGAGAATACACGCCACTTAGCGATGTAGCACTCGTCGCGGTGCTCAGGATCATTCTGAGTTGGATTTGGCTTGAATACAATTTTGGGTTCTAAACTATGAGGCAGGCGCGTCATTAGGTAGGGCTCTTTGAGGACTTTGGGCCAAAATTTACCCCAAAGCTGTCTGCCCAGTTCATCTCTTAATTTAATGGTTTTCTTTAGTGCTTTGTCTTCACCCATACGAACAAAACCGACCGACCGATGCAGCACCGTATCTTCGGGAGTATGGATGTGGATCTTAAAAGCGGTTTTACCTTTCGAGATAAAGCGGTAACCGGTAGCACCAATTAGATTATTCTGACTCATAGTTTGCTAAGTGATGATTATGTTATTAATAAGATTACGCCAAATACTGCAAAACCGAAACTAATACCCATGAAAAAAATAAGGTTCATCGCGGCTTTCCGGGGAAAGCCGCTTTTATCTTCAAGAAGA
>NZ_JBFSUL010000081.1:0-19142 GCF_041467395.1 Vibrio sp. 10N.247.310.98
ACCTCAGCCTTCCAAGCTGATGATGCGGGTTCGATTCCCGCTGCACGCTCCAACTTATCCTTACGCTCCATGACGTGCTTTCTTCCAGCAATACCCTATTCAAAAACTTTCTCCGTTTGCTAAATCCATAGTCATTAAATCTATACTGATTAAACTTATTTTGTTTAAGCTTGGATTGACGAATCAACGCTAATTGACTAACCAGAGCTATTAACTCCTTAAATTGCTTCGTATTTCTGACACCTATCCAAATCACACATTGCAGTTCAGCTTTTAATGACTTTCAAAATTGTTCCAATTTAATAATCTTGGTCAATATCCGAAAAAACAGTTGTGTTAATGTGCGCGCATTAGCAACAACCCATAAATAATAAAAATGTTTAAAAGCAATGAGTTAACAATTAACATCGAAGCAATTAATGTCGCTTTAGCAAAAGTCGAAAATGCCAATAAAATTCAGCTAGATACATTGAAAGGTTATGTGAACAGCGAGCCTGAACAGGCTGTACTGGCTTTTCGATCGCTGAATGAAGCAGAGTCAATCGATGACAAGTTTAAAAAGATCATGGCAGAGCTACCGCATCTGAGCGGCGAAGCACACCATCTGCTTGAAACTTCTATCTTGCTACAGTGACTATAAATAAAGATAAGCCTCAGCGAATCCCTCACAGCAAAGCGCTTTAGGTATAAGTTAAGACTTATCTTTAATTTTCTAGCCCTCATTGAATTTCTAATTCAACAAAGCGCTATTGATTAACGTCTAAAGCGTTAACGACTTCACCATACCCGCTTCAGCGTGACCAGGAATATTGCACGCGAACTCTACGTTATTATCACCATGGAAATGCCACAGCAATTGCTTCGCTTTGCCCGGCTTAACTGTAACTGTGCTGCCCGAGTCATGAGCGTGATTACCCATATTTTTCATCATTTCACGGTGCTCTAACTGCTCTGAAGCAGAACCAATCGAGAATTCATGATCAATCTTGCCGGTGTTCATCACAACGAACTGCACCACGTCGTTCGGCTCAATATCAACCTTGTTCTTAAATGTGATTTTCATATCGTCACTTAGCAGAATATGAACCACTTTATCCGGCTTTGCGCCTGTCGCAGGCATACCCACTTCAGACATGCCTTCCATATTCATCATCGAATGGTCCATCTTTCCATCCTTCATCATGCTGTGATCCATTTTTGAATGATCCATCTCTCCACTCTTCATCATCGAGTGATCCATATTCGAATGGTCCATTTCAGCAAAAGCCGTTGCAGTAGTTAACATCAGTGCAATCGCAATAAATGTCTTTTTCATGATCGTTCCTTAGATTAATTCAGTTATTTATTTGTTAGTTTCACATATTCATGTGGTGCGCCCTTACCTACTCCTGTCTCGCAAGTAAGGGCTTTATAGTCAGTGCGTTATTTACTTGTCTCGTTTTGGCTCTGAGTGATCTCACGCTGTTTCCAGAGCTTAAAGATTGCAGGCAACACTAGTAGGGTGAGCAACAGCGCAGAAGCCATACCGCCTATCATTGGTGCTGCGATTCGTTGCATCACTTCTGAGCCCGTTCCCTCGCCATACATAATTGGAATGAGGCCAATGATCACGGTAAGTACTGTCATCATCACAGGGCGAACACGCAGTCCTGCTCCCTCACGAATCGCATCCGTTAAGTCTTCACTCTGAAGTGCTTGCTGGTTCTGCTCCGCATCCAACTTCTTGTAGTGCCATGCTTGGTTTAGGTAGACCAACATGATCACACCTATCTCAACAGCTACCCCGGCAAGGGCGATAAAGCCCACCCCCACGGCTATGGAGAAGTTGTAATTGAGGATATGCATCAGCCATAGGCCACCAACCATTGCGAGTGGCAATGTCAGCATGATCATCATAACCTCACCGACACGGCGGAAACTGAGGTAGAGCAACAACATGATGATGGCGATGGTAATTGGCACAACGACACTTAAACGTTCTTTGGCGCGCTCCATGTATTCGTATTGACCAGACCATGCCAATGAATATCCAGCAGGCAAGACGATTTGATCTGTAACGACTTTTTGCGCCTCTCCCACATAAGAACCAAGGTCGCGACCTTCGATGTCAACGAACACCCAGCCATTAGGACGCGCGTTCTCCGTCTTAATCATTGGTGGCCCATCTTCATAGCGAATATCCGCGACATCAGACAAAGCAATTCGCGCTCCATTTGGTGTCACTAACGGCAGGTTCTGCAGCTTAACGACAGAATCACGATAGCTTTGTGGGTAACGGACATTGATTGGGTAACGCTCTAGCCCCTCAACGGTTTCGCCCACGTTCATGCCACCAACCGCAGTCGAAATAACCTGTTGCACTTCTTTAATGCTCAAGCCATATCGCGCAGCAGAACGACGTTTGATGTCTATCGTGACATAGCGACCACCAGCCACACGTTCGGCATACACAGAAGCCGTACCGCTAACACCATTTAAGATAGGTTCGAGCTGAGAGCCAATGTCCTCTATAACACTCAGATCTGGCCCTGCTATTTTGATTCCGATTGGCGTTTTAATACCGGTCGCTAACATGTCGATCCGAGTCTTGATTGGCATAACCCATGCGTTAGTCAAACCGGGGAATTGAATCAGATCATCAAACTCTTTTCGTAGCGACTCAGTAGTGACGCCGTCACGCCATTCATCTCGTGGTTTAAGCTGAATAACCGTTTCAATCATAGTCAGTGGCGCAGGATCGGTTGCTGTCTCTGCTCGGCCAATTTTGCCCCACGTGGTTTCGACTTCTGGAATGGTTTTGATGAGTTTGTTGGTTTGTTGCAACAACTCACGCGCTTTACCAATTGAAATACCCGGATACGTGGTTGGCATGTACATCAAATCTCCTTCGTCCAAAGGAGGGATGAACTCGCTGCCAAGTTTACTGGTTGGGTAATAAGCAGACGCCATTAAGCCAAGTGCGATAACAATCATCACCTTTGGATACTTTAGGCTGAGGTTCAGAAGCGGTTTATACATCGCCACTAGGCTGCGGTTTACTGGGTTTTTGTGTTCAGGTAGCACGTTGCCGCGAATGAAGTAACCCATTAGCACAGGCACAAGCGTGATAGCCAAACCTGCCGCTGCCGCCATCGCATACGTCTTGGTAAAGGCAAGTGGCGAGAACATCTTGCCCTCTTGGCCTTCTAACGCGAACACAGGCACAAAGCTCAAGGTAATGATAATCAGAGAGAAGAACAGCGGTGCGCCAACTTCTTCTGCTGCCTTACCAATCACCTGCCAACGGTTTTTGTCAGTAAGTGGAGTCCGTTCAATGTGTTTATGAACGTTCTCGATCATCACTATGGCACCATCCACCATGGCGCCAATCGCAATCGCGATCCCGCCAAGAGACATGATGTTGGCGTTAATACCCTGCCAATGCATAACGATGAATGCGCCTAAGATACCGACAGGTAAGCTTAATGCGATAACCAACGACGAGCGGATATGGAACAAGAACAGCGCACACACCACGGCGACCACGATGAACTCTTCAGCCAGCTTCTTCCAGAGGTTTTCAACGGCTGAATCAATCAAAGTAGAGCGGTCATAAGTCGCGACAATCTCGACACCATCAGGTAAGCCAGCTTGCAGTTCAGCGAGCTTGGATTTCACTGAGTCGATCACTTCACTGGCATTTTCACCAAAGCGCATCACGATAACGCCGCCAACCGCCTCGCCCTCACCGTTGAGCTCAGAGATACCACGACGCATTTGCGGGCCGAGGTTAATGTCAGCAATGTCACCTAATAGTAGCGGTGTACCTTTGTCGGTCACTTTTAACGGCAAAGATTGAATGTCTTCAATGCTTGTAAGGTAACCAGTCGTACGAACCATATGTTCGGCTTCGGCAATCTCGACAACAGATGCACCGGTTTCTTGATTACCATCTTGGATTGCCTTGTTGACTTGCTGAAGCGTCAGGTCATATGCACGTAACTTGGCAGGATCAATCTGTACTTGATACTGCTTCACCATGCCGCCAACGGTCGCCACTTCAGACACGCCTTCTACGGTTTGCAACTCATACTTCAAGAACCAATCTTGCAAACTACGAAGTTCCGCTAAGTCGTGCTGACCGGTTTTATCTTGCAACACGTAGCTGTAAACCCAGCCCACACCGGTTGCATCTGGTCCTAGTGTTGGCTTGGCACTCGATGGCAAGTTAGGCGCCACTTGGCTTAAGTATTCCAACACGCGAGAACGCGCCCAATACATATCAGTATCATCATTGAAGATGATATAGACATACGAATCGCCAAAGAACGAGTAGCCACGAACCGTTTCAGCACCCGGTACAGCTAACATGGCGGTGGTTAATGGATAAGTCACCTGATCCTCGACCACTTGCGGCGCTTGCCCCGGATAACTGGTTTTGATGATCACCTGAACATCTGACAAATCAGGAATGGCATCGACAGGTGTATTTTTAACGCTGTATAAGCCGCCAAATACGATGGCGACAGTGGCAACCAGCACTAAGAAGCGGTTGCTAATAGACCAGCGAATGATTGCATTGATCATAGTTCGCCCTCACCCGTGCTATTCGTCGGTTCGAGAGATTTGAGCACGTAATCAGAACCTTGCTTCGCCACTAGAAACCGAATGGTTTGACCCTCGGCAAACTCAGATAAATCAAGGTCATCACTGGCTTGGAAATTCATTTCACCCGCTTTCCAATTCCACTCTGGGACTGGCTGATGTTTTACAGTGATCATGCCAAAATCAGCCATCAACATAGTGATGTCACCCGTTACCCAAACTTCGCCTGCGATCTTGTGTTTGTTGACCTTGTAATCAACAACCTCGTACTGCCCTGACTCTGTCTTTCTCATCTCAAAATCAATCGCCTTACCACGTTGCACGTCACTCATGTCTAAGCCTTCCGCAAAGGTGAAATTCATCACCATGCCCGGCCAATCCCATTCTGGAACAGGCTGATGGTTAATCGTCACCATGCGGCTGCCTTGCATAACGTCGGAGATTTCGCCATTTGCCCACACGGTTTCAGCTTCTTCCTCAACACCATTGATGCGTGACAGATCAGCTGATTGGCTCGATTCAGAATCCAACATGAAGTGCGCAGAAGTGACAATGTTCTCACCTTGCTCTAGCCCTTGAAGCACCTCTATTTTTTCGCCAGCTTCACGACCAACCTCAATACGAGCAGAGCGATACTTGCCAGAACCTTTTGACATCACCACTCGAGTCATACCACCGGAGTGAATCACCGAAGATCTTGGGATAGTAAGAACGGCTTCATCACTGATGGGTTTCAGCGCAATATTGGCAAACATATTTGGCTTAAGCTCGCCATTTGGATTGGAGAACTTCAAACGAACGCGCAAGGTTCGAGTTTTTGGGTCAAGGATTGGGTACACGTAATCGACATTACCCAACCACTCTTTGCCGGGAATGGCATCTAGCGTCATCACCGCATTGCTGCCTGACGAGATCCAGTGCGCTTGACGCTCAAACACCTCAGCATCAACCCATACTTCGCCTAATGGGCCAGCACTGATCACCGCTTGTGCAGGTGAAAGGTAACCACCTTCTCGGATATTCAAACTTGCGATGACACCATCGGCTGGCGCTTTGACTTCAATGGTTTGTGAGGCTTTGCCTTTGCGCGTAATAGCGCGGATTTGAGTCTTATCAACACCCAAGGTAATTAAGCGTTCAGTCGAGCCCTTGATCAAACCTTTACGACCCGTTTTATAAGCACTGATCAACTCTTCTTGTGCTTTAACAAGCTCTGGAGAATAGAGTGTGAAAAGCACATCACCTTTGTTTACCTTCTCACCCACTGCGTTGATGTAGAGCTTCTCAACCCAACCAGAAACACGCACGTTGGTTTGCCACAATGTACTTTCATCGAACGCCACATAACCCACGGTTTCAATCCGAGGAGACAGCGCTTCGAACTTAACTTTCGCTGTTTTGACACCCAGATTATTTTCTACCGACGAATCAATGAACACGGTACCGGGCTCATCTTTAACACCACTTGAGTCATCCGCGTAAACAGGGATTAAATCCATCCCCATAGGTGACTGACCCGGCTTGTCTCGCTGATAATTTGGGTCCATCGGAGCCACCCAATACAGAGGTTCATCCTTGGCCTGTTTACTTACATCTGCGCCTGTACTCGTTGCCATTGCTGACATGTCATGTGCTGGATTAATTAGAAAATAGTTCACACCAAAACCCAATGCACCACCGACCAATAAAGCGATTGTTGCTACTTTTACTGTACTCATTGTCTATTCCCTTATTGATTGGCTGTGTGTTTAGTTGCGCTTGAGTTGAGTTGTGGTTGGTTTACTTGGTATTCAAAGCCACTGACTAACGCTGCCAGTTTGCTGTTAACGATGTTGAGATCGGTGATCAAACGTTGTTGCTCTAACTTAAGCGCCAGCTCATCGGTCGTTGCTAAAATGACATCGTTAAACTGAGCGGTATTGTTTTGATAGCCCCTCTCAACCGCGCTGATTCGGGCTGCGGTTTGAGGAAGCAAGGACGTTTGATAGCGATCTAATCGCTGGATCAGATTTGATCTGTCCACCAGCAATGCGTTCACTTGCGCGTTCATTTGGGAAAGTAAGGTGTCTTTTTGAGATTTAGCCGCACCAACTTGATACTGAGCAGCCGATAAGTTTTTATCTTGTCGGTTCCCTGTAAACAACGGGATGTCCACTGTCAGATAAGCACTCACCAGATCAGAAGCTGGTTCACCCGCCATGTTATTGGCTTGACGGTGTGCATACATCACTTCCACCCCAAACTGCGGGGTATAAGCTTGCTCGGCTAACTCAACCTGAGTTTGATTGGAGGAAATACTGACATCGGAGATCTTAACCAAAGGATGGTCAGTCAGTAGCTGGTAGTGCTTAGTTGAATCGATATTGGTCGCTAATTTGCTTTCCAACAACGACCAATCGATTTGGTTAGTTGCATTCAGTGTGCCCTGAGAATCAAGAACCTGAGAGCCTAGCCAATCAGAACCCAACCATTCAGAAAGCTGAGAGATTAGACGACGCTGAACCTGCTGGTTTGCCTGAAGTTTCTCATCAAGCTTGCTCACTTGGAGCTGAGCATTAAGCAGATCTTGCGCTTCACTTTTACCAATCGAGTAATTGGTTTGTACATAGTTTTCAAGCTCAACCAACAAACGACGATTTTGACGAATCACCGACTCAGCCTTTTGCTGATAACCTAACTCAAGCCAAAGCTGCGTCATGCTATTCGCAACCGTCAATTCTCTTGCTTGCACCTGCAAAGCTAAAGCATCTGCCTGTTGGCCTGCCTTTTTCTGTTGGAGGTTAAGCGTATCGCCACGCTCAAACTGCTGCATCAGCCCTACCGATATATTAGTCATCGGGTCTTCGTCGAATTGAAAGCTATCGACAGGCAAACCGCCAAATCCAACTTTCAATTTCGGGTCCATTAAGGTCGAGCTGGCAATGCCCGTTTCTCGCATCGCTTGAGACTGAGCAAAGTACTGTTTGCGATTTCCATCTTCGCTTAACGCAATCTCAATCAGTGTATTGAGTTGCTGCGTCGAGCTTGCTTGGTCATGTGTTGAAATGTGTTGAGCATTTGAAGCTGACGCCGTGGCAGCCGCGAGCGTAGCACTTGAAAACAAGGCCATAGGCAAAGCAGCAGCAACCACTAAGCTCGTGTTCATGACAAACACAGAGGTTGTTGGTTTCATATTCACAATGAATGTCCATATCTAACGCTAATTAGCGCATAAAAAAGAATGGCTTATCAGATTTATCTAACTGATAGAGCTGTATTTTTAGATATAGATTTATGCGGAAGGTGGGCGTAGCAAAGATTGAGCGCGTGCGACTTTCTGGCCAATCGTGACCGATTGAAAACGAGCTAATGAAAAGGAAAGTTGATCAACGGCTTGAACAGCCTGAATTGGATAGGGACTTGCAGAACACATTGAGGCACAGCAATCGACACTCGAACAATGGTTACCCATCATCGAGCTACCGTCTTCGCTCATTGAAGACATATCGCATTGAGCCATCAAAGCATGGGCACTCATGTTAGAGTCTTCAGCGTGTACTTCTTCACTCATCACATGACACCCCGCCATTGAATCATTAACCGAAGTATCGCTGTGGTAACAAGCCGACTTGCTCGACCCCATTTCCATCATCATTACTTCAGTCATCAAGGCTGAGGAGCTTGAGGCATAGCTAGACATCAACATCGCAATGATGCTGAAAACAATAATCCAAGTTTTTCGGAATGTGTTTGTCATAGCTTACCTTTGAATTTACACCGCAACTATAAACGTTACCCTTAGGGTAAGGTCAATGCCATTGTGCCGATATTTGCCTGACCGTTGAAAAAGTATTCATCCTCTCTTTCATCAAAATGAGATAATTCTTCGACTTTGCAGTTTTTTCTTTAAAAATTATCCAATTAGCTAGCGAAACCTCTATCTGTGTATTTTACTTAAGATAGTGCAACCACGATTCACGGATGATAAAAATGGCTAACAAAAAAAACGTCGAAGCAAACAAGAAAAATACAGAAATCAAAAATAAGAAAAGTAACAAGCTAGAACAAAAGAAACCAACACAAAAAAAGAAGCGCAGACTGCATTCACATCTAAAAGTGAATATCCCACTTTTTCAGTCACTCATGATGATTTTGCCATCATTGGCTAAACACGCTGCTGCGGAAAGTATAGACAATTCCAGCGACGCTGCAGATCAAGTAACCGCAAATAACGTGACCGAAAAAGATGTCACCGATGACCATAGCAAGGCGGACTCATCAGCGGTTGCTCTCCAAGAAGCTCAGACGAGTGACAGCGACGTAAACTCCACCTTAAGTGCAAGTCATGCCGCCCATGGTTCGAGCTCTCACTTGGTTCCTTCTCATCATTTATCGACGTTTTCTCACCCGCAAGTCCATTACATTCCTTCGGTATCGATGCCGACTATCTCCTCAGGGAGTAACGGTCAGCCGACTCATTCGAATGCGCCTACGACGCCCGCTTTACCCCTCACCTTTATGCCAGAAGTCATAAAAGGTACGTACGGAGAGCTTCATGTTGATGCAAATGGTCAATACACATTCGTATTGAATCCAAATTCTCCTCAATACATCCTGTTAAATCAGCACCAACCAGGTACTGATCATTTTGCGTTACATCTATCTAATGGCTCGAGCATCATTGTTCAGGTACCGGTAACAGGTAAGCAAGACACGCCAAATATTTCTGGAGACTTAACAGGTGTAGTAACAGAAGATCACAATATTGATTCACAAGGCTTGTTACATGCCAACGGCAAAATCGATGTCATAGACCCTGACCAAAATGAAAGTGCGGTTACACCGGAAGTTATCTCAGGTAAATATGGTTCATTAACTATCGATGCTGATGGACATTGGCAGTATCAAGTTGATAACTCGCTCTCTAATGTTCAAGCTTTAACCGCAGCTACTTCATTGCACGAAAGCTTCACTATTCACACCAAAGATGGCACACCGCAAACCATCGATATGACGATTGGTGGGAACGACGACAACGCCGTTATCACAGGTGTGGATGCAGGCACGTTAACTGAAGATTTAACGACACAAGTTCAAGGGCAGCTTTCGGTAACAGATTCAGATCTTGGAGAAGATCATTTTCAGGCATCACAAGTAACTAGCAATTTCGGTACGCTAAGCATCACCAAAGACGGTGCGTGGACATACAATTTAGACAACAATAACCCAGTAGTTCAAAAACTTGGCCAAGGTTCAACTGCGACAGACATCGTCACTGTTCACTCAGCTGATGGTACAGCGCATCAAGTTATGGTTACGATCAATGGCACCAACGACCATGCAGTAATCACGAGTAGTACAGCAAATTCACCAAGTTCGTTTTTCGCTATCGGGACAAGTAATGGCTCAAGCCAAGTTACTGAAGATAAAGATCTAACGGTTTCGGGCCAACTCAACATCACCGATATCGACTCAAAAGAGGCGCATTTTTCTAATTCCGACCTCAAGGGGACACTGGGTACTTTACACCTTAAAGAGAATGGCGATTGGAGCTACGACCTAGATAATAAAAACCCAAAAGTACAGGCTCTTGGTCAAGGCTCTGCGACAACAGACATCATAACCATCCACTCCGCCGACGGCACTCCTCATCAAATTGCAATTACCGTTAACGGCACCAATGATAAAGCCGTGATAAGCGGAACCAGTGCCGGCGTGGTAACCGAAGAGTCCCAACTTCAGACCTCGGGCACACTTGTGGTAACGGATGTGGATACTGGCGAGGCACACTTCGCTACTTCATCCACAGGAAGTACCGATATTGCAGGCTCGTTTGGTACGCTTCATCTGACCGATACTGGTTCTTGGACGTACGATCTTGATAATACAAATCCTAACGTTCAAGCATTGGGCAAAGGAGCAACCGCTACCGACACCATCACCGTTCATTCTGCTGATGGCACGCCGCATCAAGTGACTATCACAGTAAATGGCACTAATGACGCAGCTACTGTCAGCAGTGCGACCGTTGCCATCTATGAAACCGACAAAGCAGTCACGACTTCAGGAACATTAACCAGCACCGATGTCGATAATCCGGATAATGCGTTCACTCCAGATTCCATTACTGGCACCAACGGCAACCTCACCATTGGTGCTAATGGCCAATGGACCTTCACCGCCAACAGCGCGTTTAATCAACTAAACGTCGGCGATAAAGTCGAAGAGACCTTCACTGTATCGTCTATTGATGGCACACCTTCGACCATCAAGGTCACGATTAACGGTACTAACGACGCCGCTACTGTCAGAAGTGCGACCGTCGCCATCGATGAGACTGACAAAGCAGTAACTACCTCAGGAACCCTAACCAGCACCGATGTTGATAATCCAGATAATGCGTTTACGCCGGATTCTATTTCAGGCACCAACGGTGACCTGACTATTGATGCTAATGGTCATTGGGTGTTCACCGCGAACAGTGCGTTTAATCAATTGAATGTCGGCGATAAGGTCGAAGAGACCTTCACTGTCTCGTCTATTGATGGCACAGCGTCAACGATCAAAGTGACAATTAATGGCACCAATGATAAAGCGACGGTCAGTACCGCAACGGTCAGTGTGGATGAAACTGACAAAGCGGTAACGACATCAGGAACATTGACCAGTACCGACGTGGATAATCCAGATAACGCATTCACACCGGATTCGATCTCAGGCACCAACGGTGACCTGACTATCGATGCTAATGGTCATTGGGCGTTCACCGCGAACAGTGCGTTTAACCAATTAAACGTCGGCGACAAAGTCGAAGAAACCTTTACCGTCACTTCCGTTGATGGCACAGCGTCAACCATCAAGGTAACGATTAACGGCACTAACGACGCCGCTACTGTCAGCAGTGCGACCGTCGCCATCGATGAGACTGACAAAGCGGTAACGACATCAGGAACGTTGACCAGTACTGACGTGGATAATCCAGATAATGCATTCACACCGGATTCTATTTCAGGTACCAACGGTGACCTGACTATTGATGCCAATGGTCACTGGAGCTTCACCGCCAACAGCGCGTTTAATCAATTGAACGTTGGCGATAAAGTCGAAGAGACCTTTACTGTGTCGTCTGTTGATGGCACACCTTCGACCATTAAAGTCACGATTAACGGCACCAACGACGCCGCTACTGTCAGCAGCGCGACCATTGCCATCGATGAAACTGACAAAGCGGTAACGACATCAGGCACCCTCACCAGTACCGACGTGGATAATCCAGATAATGCGTTCACACCAGATTCTATTTCAGGCACCAATGGCGACCTGACTATTGATGCTACTGGCCACTGGGTATTCACTGCCAACAGCGCGTTTAATCAGTTAAATATCGGCGACAAGGTCGAAGAGACCTTCACTGTCTCGTCTATTGATGGCACAGCGTCAACGATCAAAGTGACAATTAATGGCACCAATGATAAAGCGACGGTCAGTACCGCAACGGTCAGTGTGGATGAAACTGACAAAGCGGTAACAACCTCAGGCACGCTAACCAGTATCGACGTCGATAATCCAGATAACGCATTCACACCGGATTCGATTACTGGCACCAACGGTGACCTGACTATTGATGCTAATGGTCATTGGGCGTTCACCGCGAACAGTGCGTTTAATCAATTGAACGTTGGCGATAAGATCGAAGAGACTTTCACTGTCTCTTCCATCGATGGTACACCGTCGACCATAAAAGTGACGATCAATGGCACCAATGATAAAGCTACTGTCAGCAGTGCGACCGTCGCCATCGATGAGACTGACAAAGCGGTGACAACCTCAGGCACCCTAACCAGTATCGACGTCGATAACCCAGATAACGCATTCACACCGGATTCGATTACTGGCACCAACGGCAACCTCACCATTGGTGCTAATGGCCAATGGACCTTCACCGCCAACAGCGCGTTTAATCAACTAAACGTTGGTGATAAAGTCGAAGAAACCTTCACGGTGTCGTCTGTTGATGGCACACCCTCGACCATCAAAGTGACGATTAATGGCACTAATGACGCAGCTACTGTCAGCAGTGCGACCGTTGCCATCGATGAAACTGACAAAGCAATAACCACATCAGGCACGCTAACCAGTACCGATGTCGATAATCCAGATAATGCCTTCACACCGGATGCCATTTCCGGCACCAATGGCGACCTTACTATTGACGCTAATGGTCACTGGGTCTTCACCGCCAACAGCGCGTTTAACCAATTGAATATCGGCGATAAAGTCGAAGAAACCTTTACCGTCACTTCCGTTGATGGCACCCCTTCGACCATTAAAGTCACGATTAACGGTACTAACGATGCAGCGACAGTCAGTACCGCAACAGTCAGTGTGGATGAAACGGACAGCGCTATAACAACTTCTGGAACCCTCACCAGTACTGACGTGGATAACCCAGACAACACGTTTACGCCGGATTCTATTTCAGGCACCAACGGTGACCTGACTATTGATGCCAATGGTCATTGGTTCTTCACCGCTAACAGCGCATTTAATCAATTAAACATCGGCGATAAAGTCGAAGAAACCTTCACTGTATCGTCTGTTGATGGCACACCTTCGACCATTAAAGTCGCGATTAACGGCACTAATGACGCAGCTACTGTCAGCAGTGCGACCGTTGCTATCGATGAAACCGACAAAGCAGTAACGACTTCAGGAACATTAACCAGCAACGATGTCGATAATCCAGATAACGCATTCACACCGGATTCGATTACTGGCACCAACGGCAACCTCACCATTGGTGCTAATGGCCAATGGACATTCACCGCCAACAGTGCGTTTAATCAATTGAACGTCGGCGATAAAGTCGAAGAAACCTTTACCGTCTCTTCCGTTGATGGCACACCGTCGACCATCAAAGTGACGATTAATGGCACCAATGACCGCCCTACTATCTCAGGTACCTCAAGTGGCGCGGTGATCGAACAGGGCTTGAACACGGCAGGAAACCCCGATGCGACAGGGAGCTTAATCGCGACTGATATAGATAAGTCCGACACCGTTACGTGGGCAATCAATCAACCCCAAGGTCAATGGGGAACGCTGTCGATTGATCAGCATGGTCATTGGCACTATCAGCTAGACAATTCAACCGGCGGTGCCGCGGATAAACTCGCGGCTGGTGAACATCAGTCTGAATCATTCTGGATCACCGCTACCGATTCAACAGGAGCGACAGTCCCTCATAAAGTCGTTATCGATGTGCAAGGCAGCAACGACAAACCAATTGTCAGTGCGTGGACTCAGCTTCCTGCGGGTAAAGAGGATCAACCCGTAACCATCAAGGCTTCTGACTTGCTAACACATGCAAGCGATGTGGATAGTAGCGATGTATTGCACGTGACAAATTTGCAAGCGACACACGGTAGCCTGACTGATAATAAAGATGGCACTTATACCTTCACGCCAGATAAAGATTTCAATGGTGAGATTCGACTCACCTATGATGTGGTTGACGGCCATGGGGGCAGCGTCAGCACTCAAGCTAAGTTTGATCTTATCGCAACTCCAGATAACGCGATTATTACCGACGCACAAGCCAATGCAGACTTACGGGGAGTAACTGAAGATCGCGGCTATATAGATACCCACTACCAACTGCATTACGACGGCAGATTAAACATCCAAGACCCTGATAAGGGAGAGGCACAGTTTGATCCGAATATAGGCTCACAAACCTATCAAGGTATTGGCTACGACACCAAACTGGGTGGGCACATACTGCTCATGCGCGACGGTCACTACACCTATACCCTCGACAACCGCAATATACAGAACTTAGCGCAAGGCGAAGTTAAACACGATTCAGCCATTATACGCTCAGCAGATGGTACAACACACACGATAGAGCTAACGGTTCATGGTACCAACGATGCCCCAACCATCAATGCTCAGTCCCACTCAGTGACTGAAGGTGGAAGCGTTCTAAATGGACAAATGGTTGGCCAAGATATTGATACCGGTGCGGCCTTGACTTACAGCGCACCGCAGATTGATGGCTTGGTGGTTAATCCGGACGGCAGTTATAGCTTCGATCCTGCTCACTCTAGCTATCAATCGTTAGCATCAGGTGTCACGAAGACATTGACTGTTCCAGTAACAGTCACAGACGAGCATAATGCGAGCAGCACTCAAAACCTCTCAATAACGATTACAGGGGTTAATAATTCTGCCGTTATCGGCGGTGTCTATACTGGAGATGTTCATGAAGGGCATACTTATACAGCACCAGATGGTACAATGTCTGGTGGCTACGTCGATGATCGCTCACCAGATCATATGCATGGAAACATCGGCAAATTATGGAACGACGAAATACACACTGATGGTCACCTGAACATTGTTGATCCAGACTCCGGTGAAAGCCATGCCCAAACCGGCGTTTATTACGGCACTCATGGTCGTGTCATACTTCAGAGTAACGGAGATTGGAGCTACTACGCTTCCATAGGCCAAGACGCAACAGGTAGAAAGATTGATCACCTCGGCCAAGGTGAATCGATAACGGATACTGTCACCGTCAAATCGGCTGATGGCACCACTCACGATATTGTTGTCACCGTTCATGGCGATAACGACCGTCCGTATTGTTCTGGTGAAGTGCAACTGAACAGCGGTAAAGAAGATCTTGCTCAAACCATCACAGCAACCGAGCTAATCGCTAATACTGTTGACGTAGACGCCAACGATGCAGGTAAGCTCACTATCGCTAATTTGCATGCTGACCATGGCTCGATTCAAGACAATCACGATGGAACCTTCACCTTCACTCCAAGCCACAATTACAACGGCAGCGTCCACTTCACCTACGATGTGAAAGACGCGCATGGTGGTACAACACACACTGGCGCATCAACGACGCTCTCGGCTGTTGGCGATAAAGCCCAAATCGCTGGCGTTGATACTGGTTCAATAACCGAAAACAGCGCGGGTGTCGACATGTCACCCGACTATGCTCACTCAGGCATCGCCACACTTGGCAATACAACACTCTATGCTGATGGCAAGCTGACCATCACAGACCCCGATGTAGGCGAGTCAGGATTTGAACGCCAAGGCAGCAATGGTTACGACTATCACGGCACCTATGGCGATCTAATCTTACTCACCGATGGCACCTGGCATTACCATGCCGATGCTGGGCATCTATCAGGTATAGGTGCTAGACCCACAACGCGTGGCACTGCAATTGACCAACTTGGTGAAGGGCAAAGCTTAACCGATACGATTACAGTCCATTCAAAAGATGGTACAACACACGATATTGTCATCACCATTCACGGCAGTAACGACAGACCTTACTGTTCATCTGAAGTGGTGCTTGCAAATGGCAGTGAAGATACACGCCAAACCTTAACCACCGCGCAACTATTAGCGAATACCGTCGATGTGGATGCCAATGACGCCGGTAAACTAACCATTGAAAACCTGCATGCTGACCATGGCTCTATTCTAAACAATGCCGATGGTACGTTTACGTTTACCCCAGAAAAAGACTACAACGGCGCGGTGCACTTTAGCTATGACGTCAAAGATGCACACGGTGGTGTAACACACACCGGCGCAACCACCAACTTAGCTGCGGTTAACGACAACCCTGATGTGACGCCTTTAACCGACAGTGTCAGTGAGGGGGCCGATAATCATCACACCCTCAATCTGCTAGTAGGTGCCACAGACAAAGACGGCGACGCTTTAACCATCAGTCACCTTGAATATGCCATCGATGGTCAACCTCAGTCGGGCCAACTTCCAACGGGCATTACCTTAGATACTGATGGTCATACATTAATTGTTGATGCCACCAATCCCGCATTTAACCATTTGGCCAATGGTCAGTCGCAACAAATCGCTATCACTTATCAAGTAGAAGATGGCCATGGTGGAAGTACGCAACAAACCGCCACGCTTACGATTGCCGGGACAGATGATAAAGCCACACTGGTTTCTAATGTCATTCAGCTCACTGAAACACAAGCGCTGGATAGTGAATTTAAATTCTATAGAGGCCAGCTTCAGCTAATTGACCCTGATAGTGGTGATAACACTCAGTTTGTTTTTAGCGGGAAGTATTTAGGCCAAGGGTTTGAGCCTGGTCACCTTGATGTTTGGCCTAATGGCACTTATCAATTCAGATTAGAAGCTGTTACCAATCGTCATGCGGACGATCTCATTGGTAGCCTACATGCTGGCGAGTCGATGGAGCTCCCCTACGAAATCGAAACCAATGATGGTCAAAAGCTCACCATTATGGTGAAGGTGACCGGTGAAGATAACCAAGCAAAAATTGAAGTAACGCCCTACTCCAGCCTCAATAATCATGTTTACGAAGATCACACTTCCTTTGGCAATACCACTAATCAGCTCAGCAGTGGCGGCACGTTACACGTGATTGACCCCGATCACGACCAAGCCGGTTTTATTGCACAAACCATCACCACCGCCGAAGGTGGTCGGTTCAATATCAACGCAAAGGGCCATTGGTCATACGATATTGACAATGATAAAGTCCAACATTTAGGCGCAGGGGAAAGCTTCCAGCAAACCTTTACCGTTGAATCTATTGATGGCAGTGCTAAAAAAGATATCACAGTGACCGTTCATGGCACCAATGATGCGCCAATTGCCTCGGCTGAAGTGCGTTTAGCGAATGGCTTAGAAGATAGCAAAATTGTCCTCACCCCAGCACTGCTACTTGCTAACACAACTGATATCGATGATAACGATATTGGCAAATTATCCATTGAGAACCTACACGCCGACCATGGTTCGATATTAATTAATGGCGATGGCACCTTTACCTTTACGCCAGAAAAAGACTATAACGGCGATGTCCATTTTAGCTATGACGTCAAAGATGCCCACGGTGGTGTGACCCACACCGGTGCATCAACAACACTCTCGGCAGTTGGCGATGCTGCGATCTTCGCCGGAGATAAAAGCGGTCAAATAACAGAAGATCGCCACGTACAAGGTGATGCCCAACATACGATATTTGTCACTGGCGTGTTGAATGTTATCGATCCTGATGCCGGTGAAGATCATTTTTACGACACTCGTAATGCCCATGCGATCAGTGATCCCTATGGCGGTCATCTGACCATTGGAAAAGCCGGTGATTGGGCTTATTCGGTTCCCAATGCCAATATTCAGCACTTAGCGGCAGGGCAAGTCGAGCAGGTTCAATATGAAGTAACGACCGCTGGTGGTGATAAACAAATTATTACCATCAATGTGCATGGCACTAATGATAAACCAACAGTTTCTGAAGTTATCGCAGGTGCACATAACATTGATGAAGATGCTGCAAATGCGACCTCTGGGCAAATTATTATCAGCGATGTTGATCATAGCGATCAACATTCTGTCAGTATTGATAGCCAACATCAGCCACAGTATGGTTCTGTTACCTATAATAGCAATACACAAACTTGGGTCTACACACTTAATAACAGCAATAGCCATGTTAATGCTTTAAATAATGGTGAACAATTGACCGATAAGTTTTCTCTATTAGTCGATGATGGACACGGGGGCATTACAACTCAAGAAGTTGAAATGCGCATTGATGGACACAGCGATGTTCCACCAATGCCAACCCTAGTTGCCCCTGCAAAAATTACCGGCAGTGCAGGCAATCAGGACCTGCATGCCTCAATCGGAATTCCTCCAATTATTCACCAAGGAACGCCTACGCCAATGACAGGCTGGGGAATATCAGATCACCACGGACACTCTCTCACTGCATTACACGGTCAATTTGGTACTTTGCATGTCAATCCTGCAACCGGAGAGTTGAGTTACGATTACCAACAAACTTCATCAGGCGTCGTTAAGACACATACAGGAGGCTCTTACGGTAGTGGTACAGACGAAACCGACTCGTTTGTTTTAACCCTAGGAGGCGATCAAAACTCACAAGTCGCGGTGCACCTACATTTGCACTCGCAATCCGTCCATGGAAACAGCGGACATCACATTGACCAAACCACACTAACTGGCATGGATTTATCGCCAATCGCTCCACCACCTCCTCCAGCACCCGGCATGAGCCAAGCGGATGAACCGGATGCCTCTTTCAGCACCCCTGATGAAGTTACTCTTAATTTTGATGAGGTGACGGCAAACCTAGAACATACAGCGATAGGCGAACACGAACAGCGTTCTGGTGCCCATGCTTACCTAGACGCTCTGGGTATTAATGCTGACTCGCCGTCTATAGATTCACCGTCACACAATGTACCAGTAGCGCATGATATCGATATCATTTTCAGTGATGCCGAGAGTGCTTATGGGGCTGAGCAAACTGACGATGGTATGAGTGATGGGCTGTCTCACCATACCGATAACCCATCTATTGATGATTCTTTACACCATCATAATGACGTTGACGGACTGCCTGACATAGACCCAAATAACTAGAACATCACCCCTTCGGTTAGATAAAAAAAGGAGCACGGCATGTGCTAATGCCGTTCACTTAAGAGTGAACGGCATTTTTGTTCTTAGCATACCGTTGT
>NZ_JBFSUL010000082.1:0-18786 GCF_041467395.1 Vibrio sp. 10N.247.310.98
TATTCATCAACGAGTGCCCACACAGATTGATAGG
The DNA here is from genome assembly GCF_041467395.1 of Vibrio sp. 10N.247.310.98. NCBI lineage: Bacteria > Pseudomonadati > Pseudomonadota > Gammaproteobacteria > Vibrionales > Vibrionaceae > Vibrio > Vibrio sp. 10N.247.310.98. The sequence continues at coordinate 35 of NZ_JBFSUL010000082.1, forward strand.
TTTAAATTGTTAAAGAGCTTTACTTGTTGAGCCTTCCTTTTAGTAAGGAGCCTCTCGAAGTGGACGGCCATTCTAGCGGATTAGATTCCAGTGTCAAACACTTTTTCCAGCTAATTTTTCAAAGCATCTTAAATGCTTATCACCGTCTTGTTACTCAGTTCAAACCGCTTGGTTATCCTTGGCAACGGAGGCGCATTATAGAGAGAATAATCCTTTGTACAAGGCTAAAAACGAAAAAAAGCCGCCACCGGCGACCGTTCGAACACTATTCACACAAAGCGTTTAAAATAGGTACGATTAAGCCTTAATTTCGGCCAATCGTACCTACCGTTCTTACTTCAACTATTGGTGAGCAATAATGCGGTCGTTGTTTACTAATAGCTGCACTTTCTTATCTGGATTAATTTTTCCTGCCAGTATCGCTTTCGCTAACGGGTTCTCGACACTTTGTTGAATCGCTCTTTTCAAAGGTCGTGCACCATATACTGGATCAAAACCAACTTGAGAAATTAACTTGAGTGCTTTATCCGAAACTTCAAGCTCATAACCATTGTCTTCCATTCTCTTCTTAAGGTGCTCAAGCTGAATAGCGGCTATCGACTGAATGTGCTCTTGACCCAATGGATGGAACACCACGCTTTCATCAACTCGGTTCAAAAACTCAGGACGGAAATGTTTACCTACCACTTCCATCACTTCATTCTTTATTCCTTGGTAGTCGAGCGTATTGAAGTTCTCTTGAATTCTCGAAGAGCCAAGGTTGGATGTCATGATCACTACCGTGTTTCTAAAATCGACTGTACGACCTTGTCCATCAGTTAAGCGTCCATCATCAAGCACCTGCAATAAGATATTGAAAACATCAGGATGCGCTTTCTCTACTTCATCTAGCAAAATCACTGAATAAGGCTTGCGACGCACTGCTTCTGTTAAGTAACCACCTTCTTCATATCCAACGTAACCCGGAGGAGCACCAACCAAACGAGCAACAGAGTGTTTCTCCATAAACTCAGACATGTCGATACGCACCATTGCATCGTCACTATCAAACATGAAGTTCGCGAGTGTTTTACACAACTCCGTTTTACCAACGCCAGTTGGACCAAGGAATAAGAAAGATCCAATCGGCTTGTTTGGATCAGATAAACCTGCACGGCTACGACGAATCGCATTCGATACCACTTCGACTGCTTCCGCTTGGCCAATAACTCGCTTATGTAGAACACCTTCCATGTTAAGAAGCTTCTCTTTCTCGGCTTCTAGCATTTTAGAAACAGGTATGCCTGTTTGCTTCGATAGCACGTCTGCAATTTCTGCATCAGTGACCTTATTACGCAGCAGCGTCATTTCTTGCATTTCAGCTTGAGTCGCAAGATCTAACTGCTTCTCTAATTCTGGGATTCGACCGTATTGCAATTCAGACATTCGGTTAAGATCACCAGCACGTCTCGCAAAATCCATATCCATACGAGCTTGTTCTAGCTCTGACTTGATGTGTTGCGTGCCAGAAAGCGCGGCTTTCTCTGCATTCCACACTTCTTCAAGCTCTGCGAAATCTCGTTCTTTGTCAGAAAGCTCTTCTTGTAATGTTCGAAGGCGTTTTTCACTGGCTTCATCATTTTCATTGGTAAGAGCTTGCTGCTCGATCTTCAATTGAATGATTTTACGCTCGAGCTTATCTAACGACTCAGGTTTTGAGTCGATCTGCATACGGATACTCGAAGCCGCTTCATCAATCAGATCAATCGCCTTATCTGGCAATTGGCGATCAGAAACGTATCGATGAGATAAGGTTGCCGCCGCGACAATCGCAGGGTCAGTAATTTCTACATGATGGTGAAGTTCATAGCGCTCTTTCAAACCGCGGAGAATTGCGACCGTGTCTTCCACGGTTGGCTCATCGACTATCACTTTTTGGAATCGACGCTCTAACGCAGGATCTTTCTCTATATACTGCCGATATTCATCGAGTGTGGTTGCACCTACACAGTGAAGTTCACCACGAGCCAATGCAGGTTTCAGCATATTACCCGCATCCATAGAGCCTTCACCTTTGCCCGCACCGACCATGGTGTGAATTTCATCGATGAAGAGAATGATATTGCCCTCTTCTTTCGATAATTCATTAAGAACTGATTTTAAACGTTCTTCAAATTCACCACGATATTTAGCACCGGCAATTAAAGAGCCCATATCTAACGAAAGTACACGTCGGCCTCTCAAACCTTCAGGTACTTCATTGTTAATAATACGCTGAGCCAAACCTTCGACTATCGCTGTTTTACCGACACCTGGTTCACCGATAATGACAGGGTTGTTCTTGGTGCGGCGTTGAAGTACTTGGATAGTGCGACGGATTTCGTCGTCTCGGCCAATAACAGGATCTAGCTTGCCTTGCTCTGCTCTTTCGGTCAGATCAATGGTGAACTTCTCGAGTGCTTGGCGTCTATCTTCCGCATTCGGGTCATCGACCTTCTGGCCACCGCGGACTTGTTCAATAGCTTGAGATAATTTTTGCTCGGTAAGACCTAGCTCTTTAAGTAGGTTTCCTAAAGGACCTTTGTCTTCAATAGCAGCCAGTAGGAATACTTCTGAAGATATATAACTGTCTTGACGCTTTTGCGCGACCTTATCACACAGGTTAAACAGCGTTCCCATCGCATTCGATAGCTGAACGTCACCACCGATGCCACTTACTTTAGGCACTCGGTCTAATATTTCGCTCAATTTAGAACGCAATTGAACCACATCAATATTCAGCATGGTGAGCAATGGACGAATTGCACTACCATCTTGATTAAGCAAAGACACCATTAGGTGCACAGGTTCTATATATTGGTGATCACGACCTAATGCGAGCGACTGAGCATCAGATATCGCAATTTGGAATTTACTAGTGAATCGATCGAGACGCATGCCAACCTTCCTACTCTTAGATATGTTTATCTTATGGTTAGAAGATGGATACGGTAACGCGGATTTTCAAGGGATAAGAATGAAGAATAGAGCTGATATAAAAATATAAATGAACTGGATGACTGGTTGCACTAACTAAAGGTTACTCTAACCAAATAAAAGTAGCTTGGCGTCCAGTAATACCATCACGACGATAAGAATAGAACGCATCCGCATCAGCGAAGGTACATAGATTGGAGTCTGTAACAGAAGTGACACCAACTTTGTTCAGTCTTTGCGTTGCAAGCTGAGACATATTCGCTAGCCATTTGCCCGGTTCAGCTTTGGCTTCAAATGCAAGCTTAGCTTGAGAGTCAAAACTAACGAAAGCTTCCAACACATCATCGCCTACTTCAAAAGCTTGTTTGCCTATTGCAGGACCAAGCCAAGCAATGATCTTATTCTCTGAACCTAAGTTTGAAAACTTTGCGACGGCATTTTCAAGAATTCCACCAGCAAGACCACGCCAACCAGCATGAACAGCTGCAACTTGAGTGCCTTTGGTATCAGTAAGGATTACAGGTAAGCAATCGGCTGTCATCGCAGAACAAACAACACCTTTAGCTGTGGTAAACGTACCGTCAGCATCAAGAATATCTGCCGTAGGGTGTAAAACCGTAACGACATCTGTTGAGTGAGTTTGATGTAGCCATACCGGAGCGGCAGGCATATTAGCGTATTGCTTGAGCCAGGCTCTGTTGTTTTCAACAAGAGAAGCATCATCCCCAACATGCGTACCTAGGTTTAATCCTTGATACGCACCAGTAGAAAAACCATCAAAACGTGTCGAAGCAAATGCTTTCACGTTTTTTGGTGCATTCCAGTTAGGGATGATCATCGACATGATTAAATGTCGTCTTCCAAGTTTTCGCGAGCATCAACACGTAACGCTTCAGCCATCACAACCATGTCATTTGGCACAGGAGCGTGGAACTCAACTTCTTCACCTGTAATTGGGTGAACAAATTTAAGCATAACGGCGTGCAGTGCTTGGCGATCAAAAGAACGAATCATTGTTGTTAGTTCTTCAGATGCACCTTTTGGAATACGAGCACGGCCACCGTATGCAACGTCACCTAGCAGCGGGTGCTGAAGGTATGACATGTGAACACGGATTTGGTGAGTACGACCCGTTTCTAGGCGTAGACGAATACGAGTATGCTCGCGGAAGTGCTCAGCAACACGGTAGTGAGTTACCGCTGGTTTCCCTAATTCATTTACGTCCATTAGAGTACGCTTAGTTGCGTGACGGCTAATGCCTTTTTCTACCACACCACCAGCGGTCATTTTGCCAATTGCAATTGCTTCATACTCACGAGTAATACGACGCTTAGCAAGCGCACGCACAAGACGAGTTTGAGCTGGAACCGTTTTAGCTACAACCATAAGGCCTGTTGTGTCTTTATCAAGACGGTGCACAATACCTGCACGAGGTACTTCTGCAATCTGTGGGTAATGGAAAAGCAATGCGTTTAGTATGGTTCCATCCGGTGTGCCTGCGCCTGGGTGTACAACCAGATCGCGAGGCTTATTGATAACCAATAAGTCATCATCTTCGTAGACAATGTTTAGAGGAATATCTTGTGCTTCCCAGCGCTCTTCATCTGCAAGTTCAGCTTGCAAGATGATCTCTTCACCGCCCAAAACCTTAACGCGCGGCTTTGTAATAACTTCGCCATCCACTTGGATTTTGCCGTCAAGAAGCCACTCTTTAATGCGAGAGCGAGAAAAATCGGTAAATAGTTCAGCGACAGCTTGGTCTAAACGTTGACCTAACTGGCTGCTTTTTACTGTGTCTGTTAATGTGATCTGCTGAGCCATATCGAACTTTTTTAAAAACCGTGAGACTAATACCCATTAGTATGGATAAAATAGAATAATTGCATCATTGTATCTGTTACTGGTTAGAAAGTAACGGAAGCTTACGAAATATTTAATTCAAGGAATCGACGCCTGACATGAAACACCTTACTTTATCGGGTCTATTAGCCGTATCACTCTTGGTTGGTTGTTCAAGTAGTGAAGAGATAGTGCCAGATGTACCACCATCGGTTCTCTACTCTGACGCTCAAGAATCACTGCAGAGCGGTAGCTGGCTTTCAGCAATAGAAAAGCTAGAAGCCCTAGACTCACGTTACCCATTCGGCGCCTATTCTGAGCAAGTACAGCTCGATCTGATTTACGCTTACTACAAAAATGATGACTTGGCACTTGGCCTCGCTACCATTTCACGTTTCCTACGTTTGAACCCAACGCATGAGAAACAAGACTGGGTTCTTTACATGCGCGGCTTAACGCACATGGCGCAAGACCGAAACTTCATGCACGATATTTTTAATATCGACCGTAGTGACCGAGATCCTGAACCAGTGAAACTTGCGTTTGCTGACTTCAAGCGACTACTCGAACGTTTCCCTAGTAGCCCTTATGCTGAAGATGCACAAAAACGCATGTTCGCACTTAAGAACCGCCTAGCAGAGTATGACTTAGCAACCGCTGATTTCTACCTACGCCGCGAAGCTTGGATTGCTGCGATCAACAGAACGCAAGAGCTGCAAAAAACTTACCCAGACACCATTGCTGCGCGTAAGTCTTTAGATATCCAGCTAAAAGCTTATCAACAACTCGGCCTAGATGACGCTGTGTTAAGAACAGAAAAGTTGATTGAGTTAAACCCACTACCTTAATCAAACCTCTTACATCTCAATCCTAAAAGCGCGCTAATTTACTAGCGCGCTTTTTTTCATCTACATATCGCAAACTTGATGGATCGCATAATACACGGTATCTTCAAAAGATAACTTTTAACAAAACATCAACATGGAGTGTGGATGTGAGTAGGTTGTTATTATTTATCTGGATATCGCTATTTAGCCACTTATCCTACGCATTAGAACTGTCTCCATTAAGCAATAAGCCTTACATGGGTGACTTGGATGTGCTCAAAACCAAAGGAACGGTTAGAGTGCTAGTGTCTGCCGATCTTGGTTTCTATTACATCGAGGATGGCAAGCCAAAAGGCATCGTGGCAGAAATGCTCTACCACTTTGAGAAAAGCCTTCGTAAGAAACATCCCTACCTCAATGTTCAAGTCATCCCCGTGCAACGAGATGATCTACTTCCCTCTTTAGAGTCTGGCTATGGTGATGTCGCTGTCGCTAACCTAACGATCACCGATAAACGATTACGAACCATCGATTTTTCGGATCCGATGATTAAAGATGGTAAAGAACTCATTATCACAGGGAAAAAGGCCGAACCTATCACCGAAATCAAGCAATTGAGTGGCAAAGAGGTGTGGATACGAGCAAGCTCGAGTTACTTCGAGAGTGTACAAAGAGTCAATAAGGAGCTTAACGAGCTAGGTTTACCACCACTGCATGTCCACTTTATCGAGGAGTCATTACAAGACTACGAGCTGATAGAACTGGTTAACCAAGGTTATATACAAGGCACAATTCTGGATAACCATAAAGCCAAGCTCTGGATCGATGTAATGGAAAACATTCAAGTCCATAACGACTTACCTTTACGAGAAAATGGTCGTATTGCTTGGGCTTTAAGAAAAGACAGCCCTCAACTGAAGAAAGAGATAAACAAATACGTCAAGACCGCACGAACAGGCACCCTGCTTGGGAATGTCATCTACCAGAAATACATCGACAATACTCGCTGGTTAGGCCGAGCACTCAACCCCAATAAAGTAGACCGAGTAGCTAAACTCTCAGATGTCTTTGAAAAGTATTCGAGCAAGTATGAATTTGATCCTTTGATGATGTCAGCTCAAGGTTTCCAAGAATCAGGACTGGATCAGAGCCGGATTTCTCATCGCGGGGCTATTGGTGTGATGCAGGTATTACCGAGTACCGCCAAAGATAAAAACGTCAACATCAAGAACATCCATAAGGTGGATAACAACATCCATGCGGGTGTGAAGTATATGCGCTTTATCAAAGACCGATATTTTGACGACCCGGCAATATCACCCGACAATCAAATCTACTTTACCTTGGCTTCTTACAACGCTGGTCCTGCTAAGATCAGAAAGATGAGGAGCATTGCCAAGCAGAAAGGTTACAACCCAAACATCTGGTTTAAAAACGTAGAAATCATCACTCGCAAATACGTGAGTAAAGAACCCGTAACCTATGTTGCCAACATCAATCGTTACTTCGTAATCTATAAACAATTACAAGCTATCAATGCTATCCGAGAGGACGGCACAGCGAGATTACTGAACACTAACGACTAGGATCGCCTCCATCCCAGAGCTGGGGAGCCAAAGGTATTAGGTAAAGCTAAAAAACACAAAAGCCGCATAAGAATACTTATGCGGCTTTTGTTTATCTAATTCTGAAGAAGCTTATGTAGCGACCTATATTACAAGACCTATATCACAAAACACTATTGAGTAAATTTCAATCAAGCACTTTCCATAGGCTGTAGGACGCCCCTAAAAACTGATTTAATTTTTAGCGAAGCCTTGCCTCCAAGTTATCGTTTTTCATAAGGATAACAAGCATTTTTCGCCAAAAAGATACTAAGACTTGCGTAAGATCACATTTGATTTTAATGCTTATCCCACCCAACCAAAACAAGATCTAGATCACATTCTTTATTCCTAAAAGTCGTAATCTGAAGTTAACCCATGAGGGATACAACAGAGGAAAACTTCTATGAAAATGAACATCACTGGTAAAAACATCGACATTACCTCTGCAATCCGTGATCACATAGAAAGCAAATTTAAAAAGCTAGATAAATGGCAAGTAGACATCATTGGCTGCCAAGCGAGCTTTAGCGAAGAACCAAACAAGAAGAAGAAATTTGAAGCGGTACTAACCGTACCAAAAGGCCAACTTGTTGCTTCATCAATCCATGACGACCTCTACGTAGCGATCAACGAAGTAGAACAAAAACTAGAGCGTCAACTCAACAAGCTACGCCATAAACCAGAAGCGCGCCGCGCTGAAAAGCCTGAAATCGAAGAGCTAGAAGCTGAAGTAGAATAAGGAAAGAGAACAGATTAAAAAATAGCGCCTCAGGGCGCTATTTTTTTGCTTGACGCTCGTAGCTCGCTTGCTTATTGTGTTTAAACATTCATAAAACAATCACTTTTTATGCACACTCAATCTTTGTTTATTTTTGACTTCTTTTTTCTTCCGTAAATCGGAGGCTAAGTCGTTTTAGAAAAACAAGTCAAAAACGAACAAGAAGCCTCCCACACTAGGGAGGCTTTTTTATAAGGACACATTTATGACTGACCGCTCAATTTCACTGGATGATATCCGCCTTCGTCTTAATGATTTAGACGACGAACTCCTGAAGTTACTTTCAGAGCGTCGCAAGCTAAGTATCGAAGTCGCTAAAAGCAAAGTAGAGACATCAAAACCAGTTCGTGATGCAGTACGAGAACAACAACTATTAGTTAAGCTGATCAACAACGGCAAAGATAAATACGAACTTGATGCGCAGTACATTACCAAGCTGTTTCACACCATCATCGAAGATTCCGTTTTACTACAACAGTCATACTTACAAAACCTAGCGAACCCGCAAAGCCGTAAACCATTGGCTCGCGTTGCATTCTTAGGTTCTAAGGGATCGTATTCTCACCTTGCGAGCCGCGAATACTTCAGCCGCAAGAATATGGAATTGATTGAGCTGAACTGTAATCACTTCAAAGAAGTCGCATCAACAGTAGAGTCTGGCCATGCCGACTACGGTGTCCTGCCGATTGAGAACACCAGTTCAGGGTCAATTAACGAGGTCTACGACCTGTTACAGCATACGACTCTATACATTGTTGGCGAACTTTCTCAACCGATTGAGCACTGCCTTGTTGCTAAAAGTGATATCCGTTTAGAAGACATCAAAACACTCTACTCGCACCCACAACCTCATCAACAATGCAGTGAGTTCTTGAGCCGCCTTAAGGGTGTCAACCTTGAGTCTTGCGCAAGCACCGCTGATGCAATGAAAAAAGTTAAAGAATTGGGTGGTAATGACGTAGCTGCTATTGGTAATGCATCGAGCGGTAAGCTTTATGGACTACAGCCAATCCAGAGCAATATTGCAAACCAAACAGAGAACCACACTCGTTTCATCGTTGTGGCGCGTAAGCCTGTTGAAGTATCGACTCAAATACCAGCGAAAACAACGCTCATCATGTCGACATCTCAAGAGGCGGGTTCTTTGGTAGAAACACTACTGATCCTGCAACGCTTAGGCATCAACATGACTAAGCTAGAATCTCGTCCTATCATGGGTAACCCTTGGGAAGAGATGTTCTATGTCGATTTAGAGGCGCATCTGGATTCAGATAATATGCAACAAGCGATAACGGAACTAACAGCCATTACTCGCCACCTTAAGGTGTTGGGTTGCTACCCAAGTGAGAACATCAAAGCGACTCAAGTTAAGTTGTCATAGCTGAAAGTGAGTATCAGCTTTTAGCTAACATAAGTATTTGGCCTACAGCAGGCCAAATACTTAAATCACCCTCTAGTCGAGTACTATTCTCGCTAAGAAAACTCACCCTAGCATGCCTGAAACACAATTCACTTGTTTCGCACATTCGGCACGCTTACTCTCTCCACTACTTGAGCCTTTCTAACAAAAACTCATTAGTGGCTTTTTTTATCAATAAAGACAAAACCTTACCCCCTTCACAGGAAATCATCGAACTACGTATAATTAATAGCGAGTAAGCATTAAGTAACATAAACTTATGCGCTTAATTTATAAATAGTGTTGTCATTAACTATGAAGCTAAGTACTAAAATCTTACTACTAATAGCCCCTGTGATACTGATCAGTACCGCGGCTTCTAGCTATATTATTTATTCGACGCAAAAAAGCAGTTTCATCAAACGCGAAGACAACGCACTTCAACTGAACATGGAAAAACTAGCCGGATACTTTCGCCAATCTCGTTCGTTCCTCAATAGCTACTCTTACACCTTGACCCAGAGTGATATGGTGAAGCGTTATTTTCTCACTGACCAAAATCTATCTCGCGATCTTGAACTGGTCAGTAACCTTCGAGAAGCCATTCATTTCCTGCAAGATGACGATGAAAGCTATACAGGTTTAGCACTTCTTAATGGTGTTCGAAAACTGCGTTATTACGCGGATAATAGCAATGACTCACGCACTCAGATCGACAGTAAGATATTGGAGTATGTTGACCAGCACTATCAAGACACCCTAGCAACATCGAGTACCAACTATATTCAAAACTCCCAAGGCGAAGGGATGTTGGTTCACTATGACAAGGTAGACAGAAAAGCGATTTTCCCAACCGCAAGCAATCAACCCGACGATGTGTTCTTTGTTGTTGTCTCTGTCTCTCTCGACAAATTTAATGCGCTGCGAAAACAAATAGAGTTCGACTACCAAACCAGTTTGTTCTTCACATCCATAGCGGTTTCTTTGGAAAATGATGTCACCCACTCAGTCAAGCTTGCACCAGAACTGTACGCCACGGTCGACCCGGCGCAATTCCTGTTGGAAAACAAGCTCGATTCGATTTGGAACAAGCTGAGTTTGTCGTTTGCACTGTCTGCGTTTGTGACTGTCGCTCTGCTACTCATGCTTCTGTCTCGCACTGTGATTACTCCAATAACACGGCTCGATCGACAGCTACAGCAAGTCGAAAAAAAACAACGTAAGAACATTGAACGCTTAGGCACTCGTGATGAACTTGGCCGCTTATCACAGCGTTTTTATGACATGTACCAAGAGCTAGACAACACCTACCAGCAAACCAAGCTCTTGGCCGAAAATGATCAGTTAACCCAAATAGCCAATAGGCATCAGTTTCAAACCTTCGTTCAGCAATCGTTGCCAAAACCGAGTTCGAATACCGAAACCTGGGTTCTCTATTTTGACTTGGACAACTTCAAGTTTGTGAACGACAAATACGGGCATCAAATCGGCGACTCGATTCTGGTTTCTTTTGCTCAGCGTATTTCAGATATTTGTCGTCATTATAAAGAGGAATTCGACGCTCATTGTATGCCAGCCCGACTTTCTGGAGACGAGTTCGTTGTCTACATTAACGCTCCTAGTCACCGAGGAAATGTCGCGCATCGATTCTCGAATGATTTACTGACTCCACTGCAAAAAGGTTTTGTCACCGAATCAGGCAGCTTTCCGATCACGGTCAGTATTGGTATTGCGACCTACCCTAATGATGGCAACTCAATCGAGAAGCTACTGTCCAACGCGGATACTGCGATGTACCAAGCCAAGCGTGCCGGTAAAAACCAATTTGCTGACTATTCACGGGATTTAGACAAAGCCATTCAGCGCCAAGCAGACATTGAACGTGCGCTTAGAGGTAAGAATTTTGATGATGAATTCAGGCTCGTTTACATGCCCTACATGGATTCTACCGGGACTGATGTTATTGGCGTTGAGGTGTTATTACGTTGGAATTCAAAGCAACTTGGTTTGGTTCCACCGGATGAGTTCATTCCAATAGCCGAACAAACCGGGCTGTTCGAACATGTTGACCGCTGGGTAATACAGAATGCGTTTGCTTCATTCCATCGACTTCAGACTCAATTTGATCACTCGATTCAATTGTCGATCAACTTATCTTCTGCTGGCATTGAAACCACTCACCTTGCGGGTTTCATTAAAGAACACGCGGAGTTAAATCGAATTCCACCAAGCCTAATCGATTTTGAAATCACTGAAACCTTTTACTCAAACTCAGAAGGCTTCCCATTGCTGAATGAGCTGTCATGCATGGGTTATCGACTGGCGATTGATGACTTTGGTTCCGGTTACACCTCTATCACTCAACTGGTGCAGTATCCAACTCAGAAAATTAAATTGGATAAAGCGTTTTTGGATACCTTAATTGAAACCGATAACCAGAACATCGTAAAACCAGTTATCGGGTTGTGTCATGCTCAGGGGAAAAAGGTCACCGCCGAAGGGATTGAAACTCAAGACATGCACCAGTGGTTACAGGATGCACAGTGCGATATGCTGCAAGGCTATTACTTTGGTAAACCCATGCCACTAGAAGAGTTGAGTGACTGGTACCGACAACATCAACTCAATCTAATCGACAACAAAAAGAATCCGACACATGAAATCTGTAATCATCGCATCGCTGAACCCAGCTAAAATCAACGCCGTTAAAAGTGCGTTCTTATCTGCTTTTCCTGATACTGAATTTGATTTCCAAGGCATCAGCGTCCCTAGTGGTGTCGCCGATCAACCGATGAGCAATGATGAAACCTATCAAGGTGCCGTGAATCGAGTTCACAACGCAACTCAAGCTCAGCCTGATGCAGACTTCTATGTTGGTCTAGAAGCGGGAATAGAAACAAACGTCACCTTTGCCTGGATGGTGATCGAAACGAATGGCCAACGTGGCGAGTCTCGTTCAGCAAGTCTGATGCTGCCACCAGCCGTGCTTGAGAAACTAGAGCATGCAAACGAGTTAGGGGATGTGATGGATGAAGTGTTTGGTACCGACAATATCAAACAGAAAGGTGGTGCCATTGGCCTACTGACACATAACCAATTGTCACGCAGTTCGGTCTATCATCAAGCTTTAATTTTGGCTCTGATCCCATTTGTGAATCCTGAACACTTTCCTATTTAGTATTTGAGGCTTCCTTAAACTTCAAAAGATTCCAAGAACAATCTTCAGAAACAAAAAACGCTAACATCCAGTTAGCGTTTTTTATCGAATTCGTATTCATACTATCGCGTGATAGCTTAATTCCATTATTACTTTAGCAATAGGTCGGCGATCACGACTTTCTCTTGCTCAGATTTGGCCTTTAGCTCATTTGAGCCTCTGGTTATCGTCGCTACGCCTACGCCCAGCATTTGACTCACCTGTCGTTGAGACATATCGCCTTTCATCAGCTCACAGAAGATATTAATTCGAGCAACCAGAGCATCTCGCTCGTCTGGTGTCATCATCATAGTCAACAACAGCTCGTGCTGATCTTTTTCGACAGCCGTCTTTACCAAGTCCATCAGTTGTTGCCAATTATCATATTCAGGTTGTGATGCCATATCTCTACACTTACTTTTAAATTCTGACTTTAAAGAGTCGCTTAACGATTGAAAGCGTTTAACACTTTATACCGAAACACTTGATGCGATCCAATGTAAAAAGGCAGTAAGTGGAAATGGTTCGCACTCACTGCCTTTATTCTTACTCAGTTTCGGGCCAAATGCCGAAGGCTTAGTATTTCGTTTTTGCCTCATGGGGCGCTAAAAACGTCCCTTTCTCACCCAAGATATCTCGATAGTAGGTCTCAAACATCAAGATATTCTGAACGTAGCCACGTGTCTCTTTGAATGGGATCATTTCGATAAATGCAAAGGCATCGAGCTTTTCATCGCTGCGTGAACGCCACTGTTTCACACGGCTAGGTCCAGCATTATAAGCCGCAAACGCAAAGATACGGTTGTCATCATATTGAGCGAGTAAACCATCTAAGTAGTGACTGCCAATCTCAATGTTTTTGCCGACATCATAAAGATCATCGCTGCCCTGATACTTAATCTTATGTTTGTTCGCTGTGTATTGCGCCGTCTTGGGCATAATTTGCATAATGCCACGCGCGCCAACTGGAGAGCGAGCTTCTGAATCCATCGCACTCTCTTGTCTTGCTAAAGACATCAAAGTGATTGGATCGAGATCGTGCTTTTCAGCGTAGAAGTTAAACCACCACTTATGAGCAACAGGGAAGCGCAGCGCAATGTTATCCCACATCTTCGCAGAGATACTCGCTGTTACGGTAAAGTGATTCCAACGCTGTGTCGCAGCGTAAGCGGCAAGCATCTCTTTTTGCTCTTTATCTGCATTGGTCAGTAACCAGCGCCATTCACTTTTCGCTGCCGCAATTTTGTCTCGGTCAATCAGTTCACCAATACGCACCAAAGAGGTGTCGAATGGCTTCACTGTTTCAGCATTGTATTTAAGTGTCGATGTTGGATATTGAACTGGCTTACCTAACTGCTTAGCCGCAGCCACACTGTAGAAATTACGCTGACCCAAGATATCTGACAGTCGCTTATTGCCTTTGTCAGTATCGCCCGTCGCGATTTCAGCTCTGCCCTGCCAATATTGCCAACGAAGCGAAGCCTGATGTTTATCATCCAAGCGCGCTATCCACTCTTTCAAACCCGTCCAATCGGCATGTTGAATTGCTAAGCGAGCACGTCGTTCCAGCAGAACTTGCTTTGATGAACTCGCGAGCATTTTGTCGCGCCACACCATTAACTCTTCAGAGTCGGTGTTGATCAGACGAAACGTTAGGTAATCAGCGAGCTCTTGAGATTTCTCTTTCGAAAACTTCTGAGCCTTGATGACATCATCAAACACCTTTTGAGCACTGCTTGATGATTTCCTTGCTAGCTTCTCGAAAGCAAACTCGGTTTGAGCTTGGTAGAATTCATTCGCTGGATGTTTTTTAGCAAACGCGAGTACATTTTCAGGCTTGTTGTACAACGCCTTCATCTGCTTCGCTTGAGCAATTGACTCATCATGATCCAATTGCTTAATCAGATAGCTCATTAACTTACCGTTACGGCCCTCGAACGCTAGCAGCATTCTATCCAGAATCAGCTCATCAGTTCTTAGCCCAGCTTGATCCCAGCTTTTAAATAAAGGGTCACAAGCGTCATCAACACCACTACCACTCAACCAAAGTTGTTTAGCTCCTTTAAAGGCAAGTTCTTGGTTACCTTGCTCGTAATGCGCTCGATAATAAATACATTGGTATTTTTCACCGACAGGCTCTTTGGTTTGAAACTCAAGGATCGTCTTCCACTGTTTTTGAGAAGCCAATGAGTCCAAATAAGGTGCGCGCATTCGATTGGAGAAAGGCAATGCCTTGTTCTCTTCAATGAAAGCATCGACCTCAGCAGGTGTGCGATCACCTAAGCCAATCAGAAAGGCCCGATAATCGGTGTAAGGTGTTAAAGGGTATGTTTGAATTTTGTTACGCAGCGCGGAGTAAGCTTTTAGATCACGGCTGTCTAAAACCTCTTGCGCTTTGTCATAAACGTCACGCTGCATTTCAAGCTCGGATGCATTGCTAGCCATAGCGACCGGAGCCAGTGAAACCGAAGACAAAATTGCCGATGCAGCCACAGCAATTTTCGTATTACCAATGCGGAAAAACATTCGCTCTTTCCTTAGTGCGTGTATGAATACGTGAAGTCTATTTACGCCCGACATCACATCAAATGTAAAGGATTTGAGTGTAAATATTATTAATATTTAACACTTCGCCTCAGAAGCCCATTAAATATAGTTTTAATGACCAATGTGACAATAATAGGTAAGGATTAGTTCAAGAGTGGCTTTTCTGCCCTAGGAGTAACATCTTTGAGGATATTGGTATAAAATAGCAGACAATTTTGAACAATAATTAGGATCGATCGGCAATGGCTGAATACGTATATACCATGTCTCGGGTGAGCAAAACTGTTCCACCTAAGCGTCAAATTCTTAAAGACATTTCTCTTAGCTTTTTTCCTGGCGCTAAAATCGGTGTTTTGGGTCTAAATGGTTCAGGTAAATCTACCCTACTACGTATCATGGCTGGTATTGATACTGATATTGATGGTGAAGCACGTGCACAACAAGGCCTTAAAGTAGGTTATCTACCACAAGAGCCTGTGCTAGACGAATCAAAAACTGTTCGTGAAATCGTAGAAGAAGCGGTTTCTGACGTTGCTGACGCACTTAAGCGTATTGATGCGGTTTACGCAGCTTACGCAGAACCAGATGCAGACTTCGATGCACTGGCAAAAGAGCAAGGCGAACTAGAAGCTCTGATTCAAGCAAAAGACGGTCACAACTTAGAGACTGCTCTAGAGCGTGCTGCTGATGCACTTCGTCTTCCTGAGTGGGATGCGAAAATTGAATTCCTATCAGGTGGTGAGCGTCGTCGTGTTGCTATCTGTCGTCTACTTCTTGAAAAGCCAGACATGCTGCTTCTTGATGAACCAACCAACCACTTGGATGCAGAATCAGTAGCATGGCTTGAGCACTTCCTTGTTGATTACAGTGGTACTGTTGTGGCGATTACCCACGACCGTTACTTCCTAGACAACGCAGCTGGCTGGATTTTAGAACTTGACCGTGGTGAAGGTATCCCATGGGAAGGTAACTACACGTCTTGGCTAGAGCAAAAAGACGAGCGTCTTAAGCAAGAAAAAGCGGGCGAAAGCGCACGTCAAAAGACAATCGAGAAAGAACTTGAATGGGTTCGTCAAAACCCTAAAGGCCGTCAAGCTAAGTCTAAAGCTCGTATGGCTCGTTTTGAAGAATTGACAACTGGCCAATACCAGAAGCGTAACGAAACTAACGAACTGTTTATCCCGCCAGGTGAGCGTCTAGGTGACAAAGTTCTTGAAGTGAACAACCTAACTAAATCGTTTGGTGATCGCGTTCTTATCGACGACTTATCGTTCAGCATGCCTAAGGGTGCAATCGTCGGTATCGTTGGTGCCAACGGTGCAGGTAAATCAACACTATTCAAGATGCTAAGCGGTGCAGAACAGCCAGATTCAGGTACAGTTGAACTAGGCGAAACCGTTAAGCTTGCTTCTGTTGATCAGTTCCGTGACAGCATGGACGACACTAAGACAGTATTCCAAGAGATCTCTGAAGGCGCTGATATCATTAAGATCAACAACTTCGAAATCCCTGCGCGTGCTTACTGTTCTCGTTTCAACTTTAAAGGCAACGACCAACAGAAGATCATCGGTGAGCTTTCTGGTGGTGAACGTAACCGTGTTCACTTAGCGAAACTGCTAAAAGCGGGCGGTAACGTACTGCTACTCGATGAGCCTACCAACGACCTTGACGTTGAAACGCTACGTGCTCTTGAAGAAGCACTGCTTGAATTCCCGGGCTGTGCAATGGTTATCTCGCATGACCGTTGGTTCCTTGACCGTATTGCGACCCATATCTTAGACTACCGTGATGAAGGTCAAGTTAACTTCTACGAAGGTAACTATACTGAGTACACTGAGTGGCTTAAGCAGACTCTAGGCGCACAAGCGGCAGAGCCGCACCGTATCAAGTACAAGCGTATAGCTAAGTAAATAAGCTTGTATTTTGAACAAAGGCCGCGATAATAGCGGCCTTTGATATATCTGGCTTACGTGTAATGCATCGATATAGAGAGATTACTTATGGTTGAAAGACGTCAATTTTCACGAGTTATTTATCAAGTCCCGACTGAGATCTCACAAGGACAAGTAAAGGTATCAGGCTCAGTGCAAGACTTATCACTCCATGGTTTACTCATTCAATGCAATGAATCAAAACAACTTAGCCATGATGTCCCTGTTCAAGTGAGCTTTAAACTCGAAAACAGTGATATCAATATTCAGTTAGAAGCAACGATAGTCTCTACCATCAATACCTCAATGCGTTTACGCATAGAGCATTTAGATATTGATAGTATCAGCCACCTTAAGCGCCTTGTTGAGCTTAATGTTGGTGACGATGACCTGCTTTATAGAGAGATTGAACACCTTACCGACTTAGGTAAGGAATAATATCTCCATTACCCTTTTTCTATTAGAAGCATTTAGTTAATACAGAACCATGTCTAAAAAAGTGTCCATTACTATTCCCTCTAGTCAGGGGGAACAGACGTTTTACTTCGGCCGTAAAGCCGTGCTCATTTGCACTACTGCCATTTTTTCAGTACCGCTATTGATTGGCGGAGCGGCGTACATGCACTTCGAGAGTAAACAAGAACTCGCACTGCAAGCGGGTGATGCCCAACAGTTGATTGAAACACTGATTGTTGAAAAAGAACAAACAGAATTTCTTTATGCTGAGCAAGTAGAAACCAACCATTCGCTATCGCAAACACTGACCGAGAAAGAAGGCACGATTCAGCTACTTGGTAAGCGTGTATTCGATGTGGAATCAGTACTGGGTCTTGCTGATGAAGATCTGCTTACCGATGATATTTCTTTAGAAGATCGCATTGATGCGGCTGCAGTCGATTCAGCAGTAAGAGCCACAATGTTCCGCTTGATTCCAAACGACAGTCCGATGGCTTATCAACGTATATCTTCTTCTTATGGTAGCCGCACTAACCCTATTTCAGGGAAACGCCATGTACATACTGGTATCGATCTAACGTGTAAGCGTGGTGAAGATATTGTCGCGCCCGCAGATGGAGTCATTGAAACGGTACGCCCAAGTAAAAAAGGCTTCGGCAACTTTATTACTATGCGTCACTCGTTTGGTTTCATGAGTTCTTATGCGCACCTACAGAAGTTCAAGGTACGTAGCGGTCAGTTTGTCAGTAAAGGTGATGTGATTGCGAGCTGTGGTAACTCAGGTAACTCAACTGGGCCACATCTGCATTATGAAGTACGCTTCCTTGGTCGCTCATTGAACCCTCAATACTTGATGGATTGGACACCAGAAAACTTCAATTACGTGTTCGAGAAAGAGAAAAAAGTTAAGTGGGGTCCACTGGTTCAACTGATTGATAATGTGGTTCGCTTGCAGATCAACCTGACCAATGTGCCTTACATTAGCTCGACTATCGACACCGTATCCAGCGATGATAACCGAGTATCGAACGAGAATAACAAAGAGCCTATCGTGACTAACTAGGTTTGTTCGTTTGGCCCATGATGATCCAAATGCATTTCGCCTACTATAGGCCAGATGCAATATCGGCATTCAACACAAACAAAAAGAGCGACCAAATGGTCTAATGCCGATCAGTTAAAGCCAAAGCGATCGGTTGAAGGATCCTTCAGAGCTG
>NZ_JBFSUL010000083.1:0-18180 GCF_041467395.1 Vibrio sp. 10N.247.310.98
ACTGTGACAGAGTCCTTCGGTAATTAGACCGTCAACCTCCCTCGGTAATCACAAATGGCAGCGTATCGACTGCGATCGCTGCCATTTTAGTATGATACTTTAATACTCAGTATGAATCTTTATTACTCTCTCACATATCCCTCAAAACTACCGTGTACCCACTTTGGATGATGCTATTGTTTGAACTTCAATGCACTTAGCGCACAGGAGAGAGATATGATTTCATGGACAAATTTGGATGACGGCACTCACGAACTTAAAATTAGTGACGCGTTTAATATCGTGCTCTACCCATCAGCTGGCTATGCCATCGCAACGGGTATCGATAGAAAGATCAGTTTATTTGGCTCTACTCTTGAAGAGCAAAAGCAAGATGTTCAAAGAACGGTAGTCGCTATACTTTTAGACATCGCGGAAAAAGTGTCACCGGATGATGTTAGATACGGTCGTTAACTAACTTTCTCTGTATCCAAATAGAGAGCACACATACCGCGCATAGAAATAGTGAAATATCGGCTAGAGAGTTTGGGGTGACATTTAAAAGTGAAGAAACAGGTTCGACATACTTCATGACGACTAAGAGAGTAAAGGCGACTGTAAGCCTCTTATAACCGCTTCCAATAGACATACGCATAACCTTTAGTCCATATTCCAGTTTTTGATGGAAAGCAACCCAATTGGCCCTTGCGCCAAACTGTACGTGACAGCCCAAATCTTCCACAAAGAACTTTCGTGTGGGTTCTTAATCCATACGAGAATTGCGGGAGCGGTGCCGCATCCAACCCAAAACCCAAAACCCAAATGTGATATAGAAGATCACCAATAACCATAGTTCTTGCATGAGTTGAGCTCCTTTAAGTGCCTAACGCCTTTTCCTCGACGCATTCTTGATGCGCTACTGGCAATTTATTCGTCATACAAGGCCCATTTTGTATTTAACCAATAATTGTATACAATAACATAATACGTTATCTAAGAGTCTTCCAGAATGACAAACCGCAACGCTGATTGGGTACGCTTCTTCAAATTAGAAGAGCAGTTCTTCGACGATGTACTCTCTTCCACAAATGAAGTTGAGTCCTTTGGTTCACATTGCTATCCAAAATACACTGAAGAATTTACCGAGTCGGGTCACCTTCGTCTGACCAAACCTCAACATATTCGCTGGATAGGTCACGTTAATGGCGATCAAAGCCTGTTCAATAAACTTCAGAAACAAGCCAAAGAAATTTACGACCTTCATCAATCTTTGACACTTTCGGAAAAAAGATGCTCTCGTGAACCTATTTTTTTAGTTGATGCTACGCGTATCGGTGTTTACAAAAACGTTGCGCACTCTTCGAATCTAATCACGAGCTCTGACGAAGTGAGCTTAGTACGAGGTAAATATAGCGATACACCGGAACGCGACATTCAAAACTATAACGACATGCGAAAGGATTTAATTGACCTTGGGTTCAGTACCGCTACCGTTTCGTTAGCTCCAGTAACACTCTCTTTAAAAGTATGCACGCAAGAGTTAGTGAACTACTTTGGTCGCGAAGATATAGTGTATAGGAGACAAACAGGTCACCAATATCGCAGCCGAGTATATTGGGATCGACAATCTAGACCTATGAAACTTGGTTTCTTTATTAGCTTATCTCCAATTACTTACCATTGCGTTGTCTCTCCAAGAGAATCACGCGAAGACTCGTACCTAAACAGTGGTGAAGCCATTCCTTTCGTCGGTCCTTGCGATGGTGAATTTTGGATAAGCAAGACCTCATAATGCGGTTTATGAGGTCCCTAACCACTTAACTTATGCTTGCTCTTCGACGTCAGACGATTCGGCAGTCTTTTTCTCAGCGATCATCTTTTTCGTACCACCGATAGCTAACAATATGCCACCGACAGTTGGAAGTAATTGAAGCATCGCGAGATTTTTAACATCTTGCGGAAGATTGTTTCGTAAAGCTACTTCGGCAATGAATTCAAATAGTGGGTAGCCATTTACTGCGGCTTGGAAAAAAAATGACAGACCGCAACACAGCATTAGTATCAAACCAATGCACGTAATTCTAAAGTTAAAGTTCTTCATGTTGTTGTTCATAATGTACCTTATTTATGCTGACTGATTGGTTCAGTTCATTTATACACGCCCCATTCTCTCCTTTTAGAAATTAGCGAAGCCAATATCGCACCTTAATTGACAAAGCATCGTTTCAGGGACCGACAGCTCGGTAAACGTCACGCCAATCTCATAGTCGTATCAATTTAATCGCTGATATAGCCCTGCTTATTTGAATTTCTTGGTTCGACACTGAGATATCCTCAGCTTACGTAGCCAATCTAAACCCGTGATTTTGGGTTGGCATTGAAATTTTCTGCGGTTTAGTGCCATGGCACAGCCCCGAATACGCACGTTTCCCACAGCGTTCGCAGCAAAAGAAAACTGGAGTAAATGATGATTACAAATACGACTTCGACCAACACAGAAACCAATAGTGCTGTCCGGTTAGTGGCGGCATTAAAGGTTTTAGGTGTCACCGATGATACGCCCCTGCATTTGCGCCAATTGCTCATAAGCAGCATTTTATCGGTCGCGAAATTTAATGATGATGCAGATTTAATTGATATTTGTGAGTTTTCTCTGGCTCGTTTGCAAACCGAACTTGAGGATGATGTCAGCGAAAGCGCGGGTTCACCGATTCATTGATAAGAGGAACAAGCCATGAAATTCAATCCAAGGAACATCCTTTCTGGCATGGTCATACACTTACTGATGACTGTCGGTGTTGCACACGCGGAATCTGACCGAGTAAACCTCCACACTTGGAAGCAGTACGGCGCAGCGGCTTCGGGAAACTGGGCGGTAAGTGCAGATGGTCAAAGCGTGTATCAAAGCATTAATGGTGCGCCTACCGCGTTTATGAGTGCCAACAAGTATGAGTATCGAACCTTCAAAGGGATCATACAGGTTGATACAGGAGCCGGTGATGATGACTATATCGGTTTCATTTACGGCGATCCTACTGCTGGTGGCTTTTACCTGTTCTCTTGGAAAAAGCTACCGACCTCTGCAGACAGTGGTTTCAGCTTGATTTACTTCGATGGCACCCTAGATCAGATGAGCGATTATGGGTGGACGGTTCATGATGTCGAACAAGGCAAAAATACAATCTTAGGCAAAAAACGAAACGTAGAGTGGATGCACGGCCAGCCCTATCAATTTGAAATGCAGCTGTTTCCCAATAGGATTGTGACCAAGTTAGATGGCGCGACAATATTTGATGTCAATAACCTGACCGTAGCTCCGGGATACTTCGGCTTTTTTAACTGGTCACAAGGGAAGGTGCGTTACAATTCCATTCAGCAACTATATCCACCTATAGCTGAACACAAAACAGGGGATATCTCTCAAGGTGTGCCTTTTACGGTAACTGGCACATGGACGGATAGGAACACAACGGATAGCCACAGCTGCATGGTAAGCCAACAGCCTTATTATGGTACTGTGACGATGACTCCCCCGTGTACCTTTACTTATACCCCATCACCTGACCATGATGGCATTCAGACATTTAAATACAGAGTGACTGACGAATCGAACTTGTTTACTGACGGCAATGTCGATGTAAATGTACGATCAAGCGGCACTTCCTTCACCTTGCCTCCACACCTTGTGTCTGGTCAAATAAAGAATGTCTTCACCCAAATTAAATCAACAAGGACTGACGGTAAACCGGTCGTGAATATAATCAATAAGCCTAACTTCATGCGATTAAATGAGTTGGGTGTCATTGAAATGAATCCAACTGACGATGATCTTGGCATGCATCACGACATCACCTTCGAAACAAGCGATGGACTCAAGACGTACAATGCAGGGACATTCGATATTCAGGTTATACCCTCGACAAACAATGACTACTTGAACCAAAACTTCGAAATTATCACCTCTGATGTGCAGCTGCTTAATTTGGACAATACGCCTCACACACTAGTCACCATTCCAGCACTTGAAAGTGGTGAAGGAAATTTAGTGGAAGGCCCACATGAGGCTTTAATCACCGCTGATGCCAGTAACACCCATGACATGATGGTTGGTGATAAGATTGCCGCACCAGGTGATACGGTATCTATCACGGTCAACCTTGATAAAACAGGGACAGCTTTACCCATTTTCTATTTTACTCCGGATGCAGAAATAGCGAACTTTAGCATTGAATTCCCTTGGATCGACTCACCTCATGATTGGCGATACGTCGTTCAGAGAACTTGCTCAGACGCCGATTCAAATCGATGTGATCGAACATTGGAGATGGACCGGTTGAAAGCACCAACTGGCAACTTGCAAGTCTTTCTCAGAAAGAGTGCCAATGCTGAGTATCATAGTTATGGTTTTGCTGACCCTTCCACTTGGCGCGATTCCGATTTGGACGAACACCTTGCGACACTCAGTGAAGGTGACATAGTGGCCATCAACATCAATCAGAAATCAGATGCACTGAACGACTTCATCAATCAAGTTATCACACAGTTTGGTGATGGCGATTTGAGTAATAAGCTATCAAATATTGAAGACCAAGCGATCTTGCTCTATCGAATTGGAAGTGGAGTAAAAGAATATAAAACACAAAAGAGTACACGCTGGGGGACATCTGCGGTGACATGGTTGAGTTTGAACCAGTAACAGATGGAAGATGAAAAAAATTGCTCCCAATGGGAGCAATTTTTGTTTTAGTTAAAATTGTTCTGGTACTCGAATACCATGACTACGTAACAACCTGATGAGGTTGGACTGCACGTAAGCCAAAGTACATTCGCACCCTTCAAAATAACCTTTGTCGATAGCCAAACTGGTATTTCGACGAAGTTTTTTGTTTTGTTCATCTTCTCGGAACTCAAATAAGAGCGCCTTTAGATCATCTTCTAAGCTGTTTGTTTGAGTTGGGGCTGTTTCATTCGCTACAGATTCCGAAGCTTGAAGTTTCATCCATGACCAAACATAGCTTTTGTTAGACTGCATTGATTCAGCAAATCTTCCGATAGTCCTTATGGATTGATGTTTCGCATACTTAGACCATAGGGGCTTGGCCAATTCATCAGTCAGGAATGGGACAAACTTAATTGACATCGTTTCTTGTATGTTTTCATTCGAAGCACGCAGTGGAATGATTAACGTATCCCCAAATTCGACAAATGAATGAGACGCAGCCATTAAGAACTCAATTGAGTAGTTTCTGGTCGGTGTAAGTAACCCGTGTTTGCTCGTATCGTAATCAAAATGATTATCGTGACGTCGTAAGCACAAGTACTCATGAAAGGCAGTACTAAACTTACATGGGGTAAGAGAGTTATAATCATAACCCACTCAGCATCTATCACTTTATTGAACATGAGAACGCTCCTCTTTCTTTACTTCCAAACCCATCACGACAGGTAAAAAAGTACGTTGAAACTGACCAGCCACCAGCACGTCGCCAACGTAAATAAATTGGGAACCGGCATGTTCAGCTGTTTCAGGAGTGAAATTAGGGTTAGGTACGAATTGACGAGTGCATTCAAGTGCAACAACGGTCCAATCACTGGACATTGCGAACTCTTTGCTCTGTTGAGTCGTGTAACCTTGGTTGAGGTAATGCTGGTAACTTTCCTCGACTAAGAATTCATCACGAATCGTAAGTTGTTCACCAACAGGGATCGTCTCTGCACCAAATTGACAATCTGCAATTACAGTGGAAGATGACAAGCCAATGATGCAAGTGAGTGCAAATTTGCTCATTAGGTTACAATTCAAATTTGCTGGTTTTGTTGTGAAAGACATAGTAATTCCTCGGTATATTTCGTGCGTAAGCACATGGGGTTTAGTAAGTGCAGATGTCATTTTTTAGAATGAATATCGATTTCTGAACTGCATGATTTAAGGACCACCTCAAGATTCTCTTCGGGGATCTCGTTAACTAGGCGACCTAAAAAATATTCCACAACGACGGCTACATCAGCACCTTCTAGATGCATTGCGACCGGTTCTGCCATGGCTTTTTCTGTCATTTCAATATTCATAATCACACCTGTTGCTGTGAGGGTAGTTGTCTAATTTTCCAAGCGATTCCTTGCGGGAATGACCTAGCGTAGCGATACACATTTCCTGCTTCTGTATCTTCAAACATTTTCTTCTTCACCTTGCCGTTTATCTTGTAGAACAAGATAAAGTCAGCAAACTTACTTATTGGGATATTTCGTGGCATGAGTTAGCTCCTCCAAGAACTGGAATTCGAGACGTACTAGGCCACCACACGGGTTAGCTAATATGTCCCGTGTTGGGTTAGGTTTATTGGGGTTTAGATGGGATCTATCCGTTGGTGTTTGTTGGGTTACAAACTCCGGGCGATGGGTTACTTCTTGAGAAGGGGTTGTATAACGTCATCTTGAAAAAGATGGTCTATACGAGCAATGATGCAGTCGCCTGCGTAACTATCTATTTGGGTACTTTTAGCTTTCAAATCATTGAATGATTGATAGGTATCAGTGAGTAAATTTGATGGTGGTCTATTGAGCAATTTAATGCGTCTGACAGATTTAATAAGACTGATCTCGATGTCTACTAAAGCTGACAGTTGTTCGAAAGTAGTCATGTGGTATCTCCATTTATTCAATGGTCAACAATGAGAGAAAATCACTAAATCAAAACTTCGACAATTGGCACACTGACGTAGCCAGTTCTGCATGATTTTCCAATTAATTTAATAATTCCAGCCTCGACAAGAACATCTTCAATTCCAGTGTTTTCACTGTAGTTTTTGA
Organism: Vibrio sp. 10N.247.310.98; assembly: GCF_041467395.1. NCBI lineage: Bacteria > Pseudomonadati > Pseudomonadota > Gammaproteobacteria > Vibrionales > Vibrionaceae > Vibrio > Vibrio sp. 10N.247.310.98. The sequence goes on from NZ_JBFSUL010000083.1 coordinate 6,790, forward strand.
TGCAGGTTTCATTTGTCAGTAGGTTGGCATTACTAACACAGGTTGTTGCAACACAAATTCGTTCACCGGGAAAGGTGTCGTTGTTAATGTTGTCATCGGTTTCAGCAGCAATCAGCTCAAGCGCAATTACACCGTTAGCGTAATGACGTTTAGCAATGCAGCAATCAAAACCAAGGAAGTTAAGTACATTCATATCTGGACTCCAGTTATTCATGGGACTATTTGGTGTGTAAACAAGATTTGTATGGGAACGTTGGTAACTCAGAGAGAGTTATTAGGGGCAGTCAAAAGACTGATTACATTTCAGATGGCGTAATAACCAGGTGAGTTAGAGGAATTTCCTCGCTGCCCATTGGACAGTGTGTTACTCAGTTTGCCCTTGTACTATGGCAAAGTAATCAGTGACTGTTTCCAATTAGTCAGCTTATTTTGCTTGTTTTGAGTACGCGTGCTTTCTAACCATTGCAGATAGCGCACTCGTACATCGTGACCGTGGGTTTCAATCATTACCTATTCAAATCGATATAGTTCTCATGAAGATTGATGACTATTATCGCTGGACAATAAGTTTGAAACTTTTCTACGTCCCAAAGCGTGTGTCTAGGTACTACCAGAATCCAATACTGACCATAAAGATCAATGCATAGACTCAATCAACGTAACGACTGGAACGTCACATTGCCTCTAGTTATCTCTTCATGAACTTTCGGGCGGTGCTTAAAATTGACTAAAACTTCATACTCTTGCCCAAATTCAACATTGTCACCAAATGGACCTATAATAGCCTTTACATTTGTATCAACTGGAACCTCGATTACACATATTTTTATGGGCTTCGTATAACCATTTTTCAATGCGTGGTAAATCGCGATGTAAGGAGACAAAGTTGTAGACACAGGTTTGGTCCAGTCATCATTTTCATTTTCAGAACAGACACCGCGAAACAAAATCTGACCTTTGGCTAATGAAAGACCTTTCTCCTGTATTTCCATATCTAAATTAATGAAATCATCGACATTGAAACCTCTATAGTTTCTCTGAAATAGTTTAAATATCGGGGTATCACCGTTACTGGCCATACTCTCTTGCCATTGATTCAAAACATTTGAACTTTTAAGGAATTCTTCATACTTAATACATTCATTAGGTTTTTTGTGGGTACTAGGGTCAATGTGATATCCATAAAGCCCTGAAAACATGTCTAAACAACTTTCCAGACTATCGTCCCAACCAAGTAGCTCAACATCAAATTTATCTATGAGTACCCCCTCCATCGAAAAATATAAAGCACTTAAAAGTCACCTTGTTAACTAAACTCAACCAATCGAATAAGCTGGCGACTAGGTGAACTAGTTTGCCATTCGAGTAACTACTTCCTTATATATATGTCCATATCCCTCTGAACCGCGTCTCAGTAAGTAACTAATATCTACCGGTCTTGTATCATAAACTTCGAATGTGTCATGAAAAGCGCTATCGCGACCAACAAATACTTTCTCCAAACAATCGTCAAACTGATCAGCAGTGATGTCGACAACAATAGTTTCATTCACCGTTAACCAAACATGGTTATTTTCACTGTACTCGCATTCCGGAGATGGACGTTTGCCGACTGACTGTACAACGTTAACAGCATATTTTTCTCTCAAATAGAGTCCCAAAATTACACTAGATACCTCACACGAACCTGAAGGAAACCTTTGAAGCTCAACATCAACATAGGTTGACTCTGAAACGACCTTCTTAATCACTTTCCGGACCAGGGTGGCCACTGTTTTTAGTTCTGATACTTGCACTTAATCTCCTTATCAATCATTAGCTAATTCCTTATATTGGGAATTTTTCGCGATTGAATTTCGTCTATGTTGCGGTCATCAAATATAAAACTCAACCAATATCAATCTATGATGTGTGTCGAAAGATAATATATTTGAAGAGCTCAAGAACTATCACTATCATAATTGCCATTCTTTATAATATTTTCAGTTAGTTAGAAAAGGAACTGGTGAATGAGAAGCGTTGTTAGTGATGATAAAATCACGGATTTTAGGGAGTTAGTGAACTCAAACTCTAGCTTTGTGTATCAAATCTACAAAGATAAAGGCGGTAAGAACCTTTTTAACCTCGTTTGCTCTGCTATGGATTGGATCACTGTTTCTGTTAGGCACTTAGAAAATGCACCTGAGTTTGACAAGAATATAGATAGTAGATGTATGCAGGTCTACTCTCTTATCTCTTCAATAGACCTCATTTTCGAGTCAATCAAACAACTCCATCGAGTGTTTATGAATGACAATAAAGATCCGTTTCATGGTGAAAAGAAATGCTTCAAAGCTCGCCTCTTCCCTAATGAAGATGACAATAATTACTTTAAAACTATCAGGGCGTGTTTCGGTGCTCACCCAGTAAATCTTAATCAAGAGAATTCAAAGCGATTCGCAAGTTGGCCATTTACAAGCAGTTTCAACACTGGCGACCTGAGTGTTCATTTGTACAGTCGAGATGTGGGCAAAGAGGACTTAACGTTAAACCTGAATATCAATGAGCTGTTCGAATTTCTCAAGATACGATATGAGTACCTAGATGTTATCGCTGATAGGATTGAAACGCTGTTTGTTGAGTACCAACACAAACTTTCAAAAGAAAAAATTGAGACTAAACCTGATCCTTTAGAACAACTCTATGTTCTTCGCACTGAGTCAGAAAAAAGATTAGATAACGAATACTATAATGGAGAGATTGATGACCTCATTATGATTTTTGAAGCGGAAGTAACTGACGCTGACCTTGTACCATTAGCTGATAAGTATAAAGAATCCCTCCTACCTCTGATTGAAGAGATTAAGACGAATCTACAAGAAATGAACATCGTTGACCTAGCAACCATTAGTGTACTGAGATTAAGATCTGGCCTTAATAAAGAATTACGATACGAACTCGGAAAGTTCTACACTTGGGTTCACAGTGGTAGGTATGATCCGCTACTCGAATACTATTTTGAAAGGTTCGACGCTTCTACTGATGGTAAGTTCAAGTTCACCAAAACTGATGACATCAAACTTGCGTTTCTTAAAACAAAACTTATGCTCACTGAAAGGTGTGAATAAGTTGGCTTTGCCCTTTTCTTTAGCTGCTCAATACTTTTGAATATCAAAGTGACCTCAACATTACTGTTTCAACTTTGGACTGTATCTCATTAAGGGGCAAAGCCTTCTCAGAACACTGCTAAACCAAAATGGCAAACTCGCTCACGCCACTTGAACGGGAAAATCAAGCATGAAAGGTGAATGCTTTAACTGCACTCAAACTTACTATCATAAATGCCCCCTAGTGTATCGTCGGTTGAGTGTTAGGCAGCGAGTTCAGGTTGTGTTCAATTTGTTCAGCATCCGACATCTTACTGGCGATGTAGTGTTGGGTCCCCTCTTGTCGTGTTATCGGATCGATATTGATGATTTTGAGGTTGCCTGGAATGATGGCAGAACCAAATTTGGTAGATAGGTATTCGAGCTTATGAAAGATTTGAATCACTGCGGCTGCACAGTTGAGAGGCTTAACCTCTTCGAGATAATAAGTGTAATGATCGAGAGGATTGCTACGTTCTGTATGCTTTTCACAATATGCCTGCATGAGCTCCATAGTTAACGCACCAGTACCGCAAAATGGTTCATAGACCTCGTTATCATTGAGCCCCATCATTTGCTCTAAAAAATCGTCATCTTGATGATTGTTCATTCGTTTCGTCTTTGTATTCACACCTAACTCAATCAGAATGTCCCCGATTGGATCACTGTACCCATTAAGCATTGCATTGCTTAACAACTGTGCAAGCTCTACCACCCCATCTTGTACTGATTCTTTAGAATCTAACCTTGTAGTCACTTTGTGCTGATTAGTATGCGCAAAGGCCCAATAGAAGACAAAATCAGAGAAGGATTTGGAATGGCTGTCGTCAAGGTTCCAACTGGTGATGATATTCAGTGCTTGGTTGATCGTGTCCTGTTTATTCATGTGCGCTAACCCATTTAAGTTCTTGATAGTCGGTTAAAACGGTTATGCAACATACGAATGCGGATTTAGGAAGTATTTCAAAGAAATTGAAATTTAGGGTGAAGAGATATGGCTGGATGTGTCAAAGCGGATGGAAATGGTGGATGAAAAGCCACCCGATCGGGTGACTTTTCATCTTAACTACAAGGTATGCAGCTACTTATTCAGGTAACGTGTCGAGAAACACATTTTACCTCCTAAGTCTTTTAAGCGGCCATCGAGTTCTTGACGACGCTTTTTTTCAGCTTCACAACTTTTGCAGGTTCCCATCTCACGCTGGCCATGTTTAGTGGTGCGCTTGACGTGCCAAAATTCTTTAGTGAGCGGAAAAAAGTGATTGCATAAGGTACATCGTTTTTCAATACCAATGGCAGTCAATTTCATTTTTCCTAGCTGAGAGTTTTTACGCAAAATGTTGTCAGTAATTGCAAAATGGCAGGTGTCTAGTGACATCGCGATATTGGCAATTGGTACTTCAAACTTTTTGGCAATTTCATTTATCGGCATATCTTCTTTGGATAACGCTTTAATTAAGATATGGTCGGTATCATCTAAATAGGTTGATTCCACGATAGATTCCTCCAATTTTGAGGGATCTATCCCTATGAGGGAAGATCCCTCACGGGTAGTGGTGGGTTGTATCAAGGTTTGGGGTTAAATGAAGTAACCTTGATATGGACAGCTCTCAGAAGCAGGGTAATCACTGTATTGCTTACCTTTTCTGAAACTGAATTTTAATGGGTATTTAACTGGTGCTAATTGCAGGTCAGTTCTCAAATGCGATGGGAGATCGTTTGGTCTAATTTCCTCGCCGTTCACGATAATGAAATCGGAAAAAGCTTGGAATTGGGTAAACTCGCGTTCAAGCAGTGCAGGGTTCACCTGTCTTAGCACATCCAACTCATTCTCTTTAATGAATAGATGGTTATCGTATTCAAAAGAGTCTAAGCCAAAGGCCAATTTTATCCCCAGAGTTCGGAGCTCATCGTCGTCGTATGAGTTCGTGACTGTCGTTGGCAAATTATGTTTCGCTAACCATGTATAAGCATCAACACCTCCGAAAACACCATAACCTTCATAAGCCGGTTCATATATTGGGTCTTCGTTGTTTGGTTGGAGCATGTACACTGGACGACACTTCTCAGTACACGTATTAAAGATTGACTGTTTTGTGTCAGCGGTTTTGAAAGAAAAAAAGCCCATAATGTGTTCCTCTGCATAAGGTGGTTAACCTATGAGGCACACAACTCCCCTACGGGACGTATGCCCCAAAGGGAGTAAAAGGAAGATTCCTTTAAGATTGGTTACTTCGTTAAGAAGTCAGCAATAATGCTCATGGCATCTTGCGTATTTTTGATGACTGCTGCGGCGCTAGTGTCTCCGTGGTCCGAAGCGTCATACCAAATATCAGCAACAGCGCCATCTTGAAGAGCTTCAACCTCAGTTTTAGGCACAGTGCCGAGAAATGATTTCAAGATGTATAACGCTGAACTGTGCAATGTATCTGCACGGTCAGAAATCATCTTTTCAACCAACTCTGCGCTGATGTCTTCAACGGCTTCACACTTATTGTCTTCAATGAATTCGAGCAACTTGGCTTTATCATCGAGCAATTCAGAATCAATAACTTCACTAAGGTACGCGCCAGCGGCCTCAAGATAGAAGTATTTCGATGCTGTTAAGTTGTCTAGAAACTCCAAAACGGATCGAGGGGCTTCAACATCTTGCGATGTAGGTGTTAGTTCATTCATGGTATACCTCTTGAAATGAGGGGACCGCCCTAATGGGTATCGGACCCACAGGGGGTTAAGCTATAAATAGCTTCGCAATTAAGTCAGCTAAACTGATTATCCCTAAAAGAAATCCAATCAAACCTAACCGAAAGGAAAGCTTTACATTGAGATCTGGGAACGTCCAAAACCATCTTGTAATGTCCCACCAGTCAGCTGTATTCACAGACAAACGAACGTCTTTATTAAAGGTCACACCAAGTTCATTTACACCATCGTAATCGATAGCAATATATTCCTTGTTCAGCCCTTTAATCTTGCCGCCATTCCCCATGCAATATCGGATTATCCATTGACCATTCTCTTTGTTGGTGATTCGAATTGCCGTTCGTCTTTTTAGCTTTAAGCTTCCAAAACCAACACGACTGTTTTCGAATCGAACAATTGAATGAGACAGGCCAGAGTCTTCATCAGGCAAACGCAGAACACGTTGAGCAATCATAAAGCTGTGACCATCGTGTATTCGACGACATGGACGTTGAATATCTAAAGTTTTGCGATTCATCAGTTTGCCTCCGTCAGTTCAATCGAACGCTGAATACAAAGAGACATAAACGCAGCCATGACTGGATGATTTAGATCTTCGAACCAACGTTGCCATGACTTCCAGCTAGAGTTTTCATCTAAGCTACATTCCGCAAGAGCAGAAGAATGCACGCAAGCATGGCTCAGTAATTGAGTGACTTTGCGTACCAGTGTTTCTTGATATCGAATACCCGTCACATCGAAAGGAAGTTTGCACGAAAGCTGTTCGGCTTCTTCGGTTTCAATCGGAAAGATATCGTCATTTTTTATCAAGAACGCTTGATGACTTGCTTCAAAACGAAGTGTGGATTCACGCCTTTTCCAATTGGAAACAAGACACTGCCACAAGGCTTTACAACCCAGAGAAATTGGGTGGTTGGGTTATCACGGCGAGTACGATTCAAACTACGCGCATCAGCTTCAATATCATCAATCGCAACGATTGGTAATCCGAAGGGTTTTGCTGCAGTTAAAAGCATATCTGAAGTGATCATATTCAGTTCCTCCAAGAACTATTAAGGTTTTGAAGGGACAACTTCCCACAGGGAAGAAAGTCCCTGCTAATGGGTAAGATGTAAGGGGTTGAGCTATATAGCTCTTTGCTTGACTAGACCTAGACTCGGGCTAGTCGTGCTGAATGCACGTTTGCCAAAAAAACGAATCGATAGTTCTTGAAACAGGTACATTTCAAACATCGACTCAGGGCTAAATGAGCAATATAACTTGCGAGTACCAAACCAACTTCTTTCCATGATGTCAGCACCAAAGCTGGATACAATCGATTCAAACTGCTTGAGTTTGTACTGATCTTCCCAGGTTGTAGGTTTGACGATCCAAAAAGACATGGAATGACAATAAGGCATAGCCTCATAACTCACTGCTTGCTTGAATGCCAATCGTAATGATTTAAGCCAGCCTTCAGGGGTTGCCCATCGACCATTAGGCTTTAAATCGCCACTTTCAACACTTCGGCACCATTCACATCCGTATTTTTGGAATAGTGAATACTCAGTGTCGACACCGCAATACATCCAATCTCGGGTGCGCTTTCCTGACTCTGTATCAACACAATTGGACGGACCAATTAAGAGTTGAAGCATGTACAAGTTATCCGTTGAGATGATCTTGAACCGTCTGAAAAGTTCGGCATCGATATCGTAATCGCTCATAGTTGAACAATTGATATTGAAATGTTTGAGTAGGAAATCTTTCTTTTGTTGACTTACTACATCTGCAGGACAGAACGTAGCAAATTTCTCATAGATGATTTCATATGACATAAGGGTTTCCTCCATAGGAATTGGGGATACAAGTTCAATGTCTTTGATTGACGTTGAGTTTGTTGGGGTTATGGGTAATTAAGGTAGTTCGATGTCAATGTCTGATTGCGAATCAACGCAACAAACAAGTATTTCACCGTCTTGCTTATATCCAATAGGGTCATTTAAGTAAGTAGGAGTGCCAGTAGCTTTGAGACGACAAGCGCCACAGTAACCATTTCGGCATTCAGAATTTACTTTGTATCCAGCTCTTTCTAGTGCGACAAGCGCCGTACAAGAATCAGTTGGAATGGGTGTGTTGTTAACTCGCATAATAAACCTCGAATAAATCTCCAGCAGGCATGCAAATACCAAGAGAACGACCGTTGTCCCATTGCATATGCAATGTTCCCATGTCGTCGATACGCTTGATTTGACCAAGTTCTCCTGCATCAATTGGGTCAATATCGTTCATGTGAATCATCTTGATGACGTCACCAGGTTTAAGCGATTGCTTGATTGTTTCAGTAGTCGGGACAAATAAAGTCTCAGCCAGAAACCAGCAATCTGTAGCGAAGTTATCGTGGTATTTAGAATCTAAAAGAAATGGCACATCTAATAATCCATTTGATGTAGTTCGGAAATGTTCACGGCCAGTAAGCTCAAGAGAGGCGTTAATCCAACGAACAGCGCATTGCGAGATTTGTAGGTCCAACGGGTTATCGTTACAGATATAGCGGGTCATAGAAGACGTATAGTTTGCTAAAGCTGCATCAATGATAGAGTTGCGCATGGTAATTCCTCCAAGGAATAAAGGAACAAACGCAACCTATGGTAATAGGGTACGAACTGTTCCCTATGGGTAGGTTTTTGTGACTTGGGTATTAAAGTCAATGGGGACATGTCATAAGACAAGAGGATATTGCAACAGCATCCTAACTGGATGAGGAATAATCACTTTAATAAAGTGATAAATTTCTCGGGTAAATCAATTACAGTTAACATGAATTTCATCGTACTTTTGGCAATTACTGGCGGTATTTTCCGTGTTTACGAAGTACTTGTGTTCTAGTGACCTAATGGCTGAGTAGTAACCTTAAGGTTGATTTTCGTTTTACTGTGCCATCCTTAATTGGCACAACGGCTTTCACTTGCAATAAGCTCCACCCTAACCGCTCTGACTCTTCAAGGACGATGCATTCATAGGCAGCCTCAACTTCACTCAGTGCATTGGCCATATCAGAGAACTTTAGCTCGGACAGCCCTTCAATGTTTTTACCATCAACCGTGTACCAAGACCCAGTGACCATAAGGTTCTCCTTCAGTGATTTTATTTATATCGTTATACAGCAACCGTGCATTGTCTTGAGCTTTTTGCGTTTAGACCAATCCTTGAGCGACCTAAAAGCAAAAAGCCTCCCCGAAGGAAGGCTAATGCGTATTTAAGCAACATCGTTAAATTCTCTATCGAGAAAACCAACCGGTGTCAGCTTGTTTTTGGCTAAGTATCCGATGAAATTCTGATATCCAGAATCACACCATTCATCAAGCCAATCTTGTGATTTTGCCAATTCCTTGATGGGACTCGGTGGAGATGCAATGGTCACTTTGCAGTGATTCATATTTTTCTCTACACGTTCCTTCAAAGAGATGGCAGCTCTGTCGCCTTCCGGCATGTCTTTTCCTTGTGTAAGGCGATCTTTGTCTTTAAAAATAACCAAATCGGTTACTTCGAAAGGAATATCGATCAGCTCCATCAAGGTAGAAGAGATACCTGACCAAACAGGAATACTCTCAGCATGCTGGCAAGCCAAACATGTTTCAGGACCTTCTCCAACACCTAACACAATTCGTGTATTACCCATTTCATCTTTGCAGATTAAAGGCATACCAAACTGTATTGATGCACCGCGAGGATCCTCTATTGGTGACATTTGCATCTTAGGGTTATCAAGCAACGGTGATTTATCTGAGCCATCGTCATTCAAAAAAATTCGATGAAAAGCAATCGCCTCACCTTTCAAATTTTGAATGTATAAAACAATGCCTGGTAAATACACTTCGTTGCTTTGTGAGTCCCACATTTTAAGTTGTGAGTGAAACCCAACGTTGCAAGGTATTTGAATGTCACCTAATCCGCGAGATATTAGATAGTTCATACCTATTTCAGATTCAGTGACAGCAAATGCCTCATGTTCAACCTTTTGCAAAATCCATAGGCGTTTGCTTATATCTGCAGGACTAAGAACAGCTTTCTCTTCTTTTTGAGCGGCTACGGCTTTCACTTCTCGTTGAGAAATGTTGTCTGTAGACTCCCCCAAAATATCTAAGATAATGTCCATCGCCTTCGATTTATTACAATTTTCAAGCCAAGCGACCATATCAATACCATCACCAATACGACCCTTACCATTGTAATAACCGCCACCAGACTCGTTCCAATCTTTGTACAAGCGAAAGACAGTTTTGCCTTTGCCAGTGAATGGATCTGGTACAGCTTTAGAAACACCATTTGAAGACTTTCGCATCGCCTCAGTTAGTTCACCGTAACATTTGAACACTGAGGACCAGCCACCATGACGCATCACTAACGCATGTACATCTTGGATTTTTGATCTTCTGTAATTGCTCATTTTGACCTCCTAAAAGGGACGCTCCGAAGAGCGTCACTGTTACGTTTAACTAATTTCAATCGATGACAACAAGTTCTGTTGAATCATGTCATCCAACACAGCGGGAAGGTCATCAGCATCACGTATCACTTGATAATTTGGAATGCCTCCGTACCTTGATTCGCAAATATTGATTGACGCAACATCAATCCCTTCGGCTTTACATTGCTCTACCTGACTTTCGACAGCATGTGTATCAGCTGGACACCCATCGGTAACAACAAGTAATTGCTTTCTGCTTGCCAAATCGAGCTTTGTAAACTCTTGACGAGCAGCTAAGACAGCCTTATTGGTTTCAGTACCATCACTAGAGTCAATACCGATTCGCGGATAGCATTGCATCAAAGGTTCATTGAATGACTTTCCAACATAAGCCATCGTATTGAAATACAAGACTGATACTGGTACATCCAACTCTTCAAGTGCAGCTGCAACCGATAAGGCGGCTTTCTGGGCAATGTCTAATCGACAGTAGCCAGTTCGATCTCCAAACTCATTTGTAACAGGCACAGCCATTGAGCCAGAAATATCAATCGCAATAACGAATGAAGATTTATGAGTCTCAACGATATCCTCTGTATAGAAGATTCGACTGTTACCAGCAGTTACACCCGCAAGTAAATCACAGTCAAAATCACTACCAGATTCATCGTACATGATGGGTACAGCCTCTTTAGCCCACATCTGCGATTCGATAATACGTTTAATCGCACGAGCACCAGAGTTGATACTGCTTTGGATTGGCATTGATAACATTCGCCCATTTAGCTCTGGCGTGACGTTATAGTTACAAATGTCCTCATAGGATGCCGGATTCACTGAAGCATGTTTATTGATCGCTTGATCGATAAGCTCATGAAGATCGGCCAATGCTTCACCCAAGCGCTGAAAATCTTCATCACTGAGTGGGTTACGGGTTGAAGAGCCTTGAGAAGCGCCCTGACCAGCTGAACCGGAGTCCTGACCATCTGAGTCATCATCTGAATCTGAACCGGAGCCCTGACCATCTGAATCATCGTCTGCATCTGAACCGGAGCCCTGACCATCTGAATCATCGTCTGAATCTGAACCGGAGCCCTGACCATCTGAATCATC